>NZ_JACJKP010000400.1 GCF_016901605.1 Gemmiger formicilis | reverse complement strand
ACGGTCTCCCCTTCCAGCACAAAGGTAGAGCGCAGCACAAAAGCATAGGGCCATTTGGGCAGTGTCTGGGCATTGGCATGCAGCTCAAATTCCAGCGTGTCGTCGGTCTGACGGGTCAGGGTATGTTCCACATCCCGGGCAAAACCATGCTGGCCGCCCTGATATTCCACCCCTTTGGCAATCATTTTGCCGTCGGTCAGTTTGCCGGTATAGGGGAAAAGGATCGGCGCATGACGCCCCCACACAGCCTTGTCGCCGCGCCAGAGCAGTTCAGCACCGGTGGGTTTGTGAATTACGCTGACTGCCTCGGCACCATGGGTGTCCACTGTCAGGCGCAGGATGTCATTTTCGATGGTATGCTGCATAGCTGTTACCTCCTGTATAGCTGTTCCCCGCAAGGCAGGGCGTATTTTGAATCAAAGAGCGACCACCTGCAGGATCATGCCGGCTATGGCGCCGACCGCCCACAGAAGTCCCGTCATGAACAGGTTCTGCTTCCAGCTGGGATTGACCCGCCACAGTACGGCCAGCCCCACACCGGCACCGGCCGTCAGACCG
>NZ_JACJKP010000399.1 GCF_016901605.1 Gemmiger formicilis | reverse complement strand
CCATCCAGGGGGACAAGCTGGATACCTACGCCAAGGCCCGGGGCATGCAGCAGGCGGAACAGAAAATGGTGGAAGCCCTGAAACAGGACCGCGCCACCCGGTTCGGCGCGGTGCCGGACGCCCAGCTGCGGGTGGAAACCGCCGGTACTTTTGAGAGCGAAGAACAGGCCGCCCGCTGGCGTGCGCTGGTGCAGGCGGAATTCCCCGGCATCCCGGTCTCCTATGTACACCTGCCCTGCAGCATTGCCTGCCATGTGGGCATCAACGCGGCGGGCACCGGCATCATGAAAAAAGAGGTGGGCTGAACCGTCGCCTGCCGGACAAAAATACAAGCGGCACCCGCAGGGGTGCCGCTTTTTTGTATGGTCACAAAGCCGGTCACGCTTTGGTCAGCAGTTTGCGGTAGGTCAGGTCCATGCCCAGGGCGCCAAGCGGCGCGGTGATAAGGATGGCCAGCACCGCCACCGAGAGCACCAGCTGCCCGCAGGGCAGGCCCAGGGCCAACCCCACCAGAATGATCAGGGCAAGGGACGGTAACATAACAAAATCCTCCTTTTTTG
>NZ_JACJKP010000398.1 GCF_016901605.1 Gemmiger formicilis | reverse complement strand
TTGGCGCCGAATAGGCATGATAAAACCCCCAGTTCAACTGGGGGTGGATAAAAAATACTTTAGTGAAGAGAAAGAACCTCCTGTGCTAGAATAAAGCTGGTCTGGCAACCAAGCAAAAGCACAGGAGGTTCTTGTCAATGGATGACATAAAGAGTTTATCACATAGCAAATACAGATGCAAATATCACATAGTATTTGCGCCGAAGTACCGCCGTCAGATCATTTACAAAAAGATAAAAGCGGACGTAGGAAAAATACTAAGAGAGTTGAGCGAAAGAAAAGGAGTAAGGATCATAGAGGCGGAATGCTGCCCGGATCATATCCATATGCTAGTGGAAATACCGCCGCACTTAAGCGTAGCAAGTTTCATGGGATACCTGAAAAGTAAAAGCAGCCTGATGATCTTCGATAAGCATGCAAACCTAAAGTATAAATACGGAAACCGGCACTTTTGGTGTAGGGGATATTACGTAGATACGGTAGGCAAGTATGAAGGGGCGATCAGAGACTATATTCGAAATCAGCTGCAAGATGATATAGCAAATGATCAGCTGAGCCTCAA
>NZ_JACJKP010000397.1 GCF_016901605.1 Gemmiger formicilis | reverse complement strand
GGACGTTTTCCAGAATGATCCGTACCGCATAAATGTCGTAGATTTCCTCGAAATCTTTATTCTGCATGTACATCTTGCGGTAGATGCCGTAGATGCTTTTTACGCGGTGGCGGATCGTGGCTTTGGGGATACCGTTTTCCGCCAGATGGCGGGCAATGGTATGGCATACCGTGTGCAAAAACTCGTCCCCATGCTTATTCAGCAGTTCGCGGATGGTTTCATATCCGATGGGGTCCAGGTAATGCAGGCTCCGGTCCTCCAGTTCCTCCTTGATGTTGGAGATGCCCAGACGGTGGGCAATGGGGGCATACACCTCCATGGTTTCCAGGGCCTTGTCACGGCGTTTTTGTTCAGGCCATGCATCGCCTGTGCGCATATTGTGCAGGCGGTCACACAGTTTGATGATCATAACCCGCACGTCCTGGCTCATGGCCAGCAACATTTTGCGCAGGTTCTCCGCCTGGCGATCCTCCACATTGGAGAATTTGATCTGCGTCAATTTGGTAACGCCATCCACCAGAAGAGACACTTCCGGCCCGAATTTCTGCTTGATTTCCGCCACCG
>NZ_JACJKP010000396.1 GCF_016901605.1 Gemmiger formicilis | reverse complement strand
GCTGATAGCTCAGCTGGTTAGAGCACTCGGCTGATAACCGAGAGGTCGATGGTTCGAGTCCATTTCAGCCCACCACTGGTTATCCAGTGCGCTGGGTAACCCAAAACCTTATGCGAGACCCTCGAGGGTATACGAGCGGCGCGCAAGCGACGCGAGTATAACACTCCCGATGGTCGATGTCCTTGGTTCACCGCAAGGTGAAGCAAGACAGATGACGCCGAAGGCGTCAGATGTACCTTGAAAACTGAATATAGAACTGCGAAATGAGATTTTAAGCTAGTAAAATTCCTGATTTCTATTCTTTCTTTGCAAAGAAAGAATCAAAGAAACTCTAATATAGCCTCCCATTCACGGGATGGAATATTGAAAGTTCTTTGTTTACTTTCTTTCAAGAAAGTAAAAAATCTATAATTTCACCAAGCGGTAAAATCTCGTTGGCAAATGGAGAATCTGAAGAAAGATATGTTTATCGAAAGATAAACAACGGTCAAGCTACAAAGGGCGCAAGGAGAATGCCTTGGCACTGGGAGCCGATGAAAGACGTGGTAAGCTGCGATAAGCCTTGGGGAGGA
>NZ_JACJKP010000395.1 GCF_016901605.1 Gemmiger formicilis | reverse complement strand
GGCCTGATGAAGAACATCTGCGGCGTGAACGAATACCTGCGCAAGCAGGCTGCCCAGCGGGGCGAAGACCCCGCCCGGGTGACCCTGCAGGTCATTCCCACCGTGGACGGCAAAGTTTACCTTGGAAAGGTCCGGTTCATCCTCGGCGCTGTGGTTGGCACCAAAGCGGATGGAGTCGCCGAAGTCGTTGGCGGCCAGACCCGGCATAACGGTGTCCAGGTCAATGACGCAGAGTCCCTCGCCGGATTCCTTGTCGAACAGGATGTTGTTCAGCTTGGTGTCGTTGTGGGTCACCCGCAGGGGCAGTTTTCCGGCAGCCAGCAGATCGGTCATGTAGGCACAATCCGCTTTGCGGGCGCGCACAAAGGCGATCTCGTCGGCCACGTCTTTGGCACGGCCCATCACGTCGGCAGCCAGGGCTTTCTCAAAGTTTTCAAAGCGGCGGGGCGTGTCGTGGAAGTGGGGAATGGTTTCGTGCAGGGTGGCGGCGGGATAGCCGGCCAGCTGCTTCTGGAAGTTGCCAAAGGCCACGGCACTCTGGTAGAAATCTTCCGGCGTCTTGACCTGCTGCAGGC
>NZ_JACJKP010000394.1 GCF_016901605.1 Gemmiger formicilis | reverse complement strand
CCGCTAAGGCAAACACCCCGCAGCGCCGGTCCTGACCGGCCTTGCCCCGTAAAAGCAAAAGACGCCCCCACCGGGGGGCGTCTTTTTTGTTGGTTTGTTACCGCACCTGCCGCCCTGGCTGGCGGCTGCTGCGGCGGGGTCTACCACCCATTTGGCATAGATGGTGGTATCTTTGACCAGCACGATGGTGCCCACCGGCTGGGTCAGGGCTTCATCGGCGTACCAGCCCATGAACAGGTACCCGGCGCGGGAGGGGGTATAGGGCCACAGTTCCACCGCAACGCCCACCCCGGAGCCCACCGCCACGCCGGAGCCCACCACGGCCCCGGAGGACACCGAGGATGATGCCCAGGGCGGTCTGCCCATCCTGCCCATTGCAGGGGGTGTGGCCGCGCTGGCAGTCATTGGCGGCGTGGTATTCTACCTGCGCCGCAAGCCCCGGGATGACGGCCATTACCACCGCCGCTAAGGCAAACACCCCGCAGCGCCGGTCCTGACCGGCCTTGCCCCGTAAAAGCAAAAGACGCCCCCACCGGGGGGCGTCTTTTTTGTTGGTTTGTTACCGCACCTGCCGCC
>NZ_JACJKP010000393.1 GCF_016901605.1 Gemmiger formicilis | reverse complement strand
CTGATGTACTGGGCAAACTGCTCAGGGACGTCTTTGGTTCAGCGCGTGTATCTCTCGGAAAACCGGCTGTGCTATACCGGTTATAGCGGCAGCATGGACGAGCGGGTGGAATTTGCCTTTGTGCTGCTCCGGCTGAAAGAGTATTCTGTGGGAAGACGATCCATCTGTATCCGGGGAATATTTACCCGGAAGACAAAGGACGCCTACGGTACGCATCAGAAAAATGCCTTTTCCAAGACGCTCTGGATTCCCCGCACCTTTCCAGTGGAGCAGGAACGGATCCTGCTGGATTTTTTAAGAAAAGCGTAGCCGTAAAATGATTTGCGCTCACACACTCCAAAAAAGATAACAAAGGAGGCTTCAGAATGTATAAGACGATTGTTGTAAAATACTCTCCTAAAGCAAAGGAAATGGCGGCAAGAATCGAAGATGTAGCCAATCAAATGGAACAGGAAGGATTTGAACTGGTTTCTTGTTCTATTACACCTTCTTCCAAGGGGATTCTGGTTTTTAGACAGATAAAGGCTCCCCAACCGACCGAAGTTTGTGAGCACGAAAAAGGATAAAATAAAAATTCCACCC
>NZ_JACJKP010000392.1 GCF_016901605.1 Gemmiger formicilis | reverse complement strand
TTGCCGGACTATGTGGATTTCAAAGAGATCGTCGAACCCCTGCGTGATTTGTTCAAGGACGAAGTACGTCAGGCCGGTCGGGAATTGGGACTGCCTGAATATCTGGTATCCCGTCAGCCGTTCCCCGGCCCGGGGCTTGCCATCCGCATTATCGGCGATGTGACTGCCGAGAAAGTGGCTATTGTGCAGGATGCCGACGCAATCTGGCGCGAGGAAGTGGACAAACTGCCCATGGAACAGCGCCCCAGCCAGTACTTTGCAGCGCTGACCAATATGCGCAGCGTAGGTGTTATGGGTGACGAGCGTACGTATGACTATGCGATTGCTTTGCGTGCCGTGACCACCACCGACTTCATGACGGCCGAAGTGACGCTGCTGCCTACGGAAACCATCACCACGGCAGCAAATCGAATTGTGAATGAAGTTAAGAATATCAACCGCGTACTCTTTGACTACACCACGAAGCCGCCGGCAACCATTGAGTTCGAATAAAACGAAACACCGCAAAAACCCAGTATTTATGCGGGCTTGCGGCGTTTCAAGAAGTCTTTTGATAACAATTTGATAACAGCCATACAAGAG
>NZ_JACJKP010000391.1 GCF_016901605.1 Gemmiger formicilis | reverse complement strand
TTTCCACGCCCACCTGCGGCCCCTGCCTGGGCGGCTACATGGGCATCCTGGCGGCAGGGGAGCGCTGCATTTCTACCACCAACCGCAACTTTGTAGGCCGTATGGGCCATGTGGATTCGGAGGTCTATCTGGCCAGCCCTGCCACCGCCGCCGCCAGTGCATTGACTGGCTACATCACCGACCCGAGGGAGGTTTAAACCATGAACGCCAAAGGACCTGTTTTCAAATACGGTGACAACATCGACACCGACGTAATTATTCCTGCCCGCTATCTGAATACCCAGAGCGCGGCGGAACTGGCCAGCCACTGCATGGAAGATATCGACAAGACCTTTGTCACCCGGGTAAAAGCTGGTGACATTATGGTGGGTGGCGAAAACTTCGGCTGCGGTTCCTCCCGGGAACATGCGCCGCTGGCCATCAAGGCGGCAGGCATCAGCTGTGTTATTGCCAAAAGCTTTGCCCGTATTTTCTACCGCAACGCCATCAATATTGGTTTGCCCATCCTGGAATGCCCTGCTGCCAGCGAGGCTATCTCGGAAGGGGATGTGGTGGCAATTGATTTTGATACCGGTGTTATTACCGATGAAACCAC
>NZ_JACJKP010000040.1 GCF_016901605.1 Gemmiger formicilis | reverse complement strand
GCCCGCCCTGCGCAGCGCCCGGCGCAGCATCTATGTGGAAAGTTTTATCATCGGCATGGGCGAGATGTGGGGCCAGATCCACGAGATCCTGCGCCAGAAAGCCGCCCAGGGGCTGGATGTGCGGGTGGTCTACGATGATGCCGGCTGCCTGAGCCTGCTGCCCCGCAACTACGACGAGATCCTGCGGGCGGAGGGAATCCGGGCTTTCTCCTTCAACCGGTTTGTGCCGCTGTTGAACCTGGTCATGAACAACCGCGACCACCGCAAGATCATGGTCATTGACGGGCGCATCGCCTTTACGGGCGGCGTCAATCTGGCGGACGAGTACATCAACAAGCTGAAACGCTTCGGCTACTGGAAGGACAGCGGCGTGCGGCTGGAAGGCCCCGCGGCCCGCAGCTTTGCCAACATCTTCCTGACCTTCTGGCGGGCGCACTACCCCAAGGAGGAACTGGACCTGGAAGCAGCCCTGCCCCAGGTGGATCCCGTGGAAACCGACTGCCTGGTGCAGCCCTTTGCCGACAGCCCGGTGGACCGGGAAACGGTAGCCAAAAATGTTTATCTGGAACTGATCAACCAGGCCCGGAAGCGGCTGTACATCTGCACCCCGTACCTGATCCTGGACAACGACCTGCTCACCGCTTTGCGGCTGGCCGCCAAGCGGGGGGTGGATGTGCGCATCTTTACCCCCGGCATCCCCGACAAACCCACCATCTACCTGCTGACACGCAGCTATTTCCCCTCGCTGCTGCGGGCCGGAGTCAAGATCTACAGCTACACCCCGGGGTTCCTGCACGCCAAGACCTGGCTGTGTGACGATCGGATCGCCGCGGTGGGCACCGTCAACCTGGATTACCGCAGCCTGTACCTGCACTTTGAGTGCAGCGCCCTGATCTACGGCGGCAAAGTGCTGGAAGATATCCGGGCGGATATGGAATCCATCCAGAAGGAAAGCGCCCCCGTGGCACTGAAAGACTGCCGCACGGGATTTTTGGGCACGCTGCACAGCTCGATTTTGCGGCTGGTGGCGCCCCTTTGCTGAAAGAAACGGCTGCAAGCCGGTATGAAACGCCGCTCTTCCTGCCCCGCGGGGCGGGAACGGCGGCGTTTTGCGGTAAAAAGCGACTATACAAAAAACAGGACGGCTCCGTGGCAGTCCTGTTTTTTGTATTGACAACTAATAGTTGTTGCGTTAAGATGAAAAATGACCAACAAAGCCCGGAACAGACAGATCACAACTTCTATTTTTAGCTAGACAAGGAGGAGCACAATGACCTATAAGGAAAAAATTGCATGGCTGGGCCAGTACCGCGCATCGGTCAACCGGGAACGGCTGCTGGAAAGCGAGCTGGAGATGATGCGCAGCGCTGCCGAGCGGGTGACCGCCTGCCTGGACGGTATGCCCGGGGCGGGCCCCGATGCGGACCGGCTGCCGCGAGCGGTGGAACGCATCGATGAAACGACAAAAAAGTTGCAGCAGGAAATTGAAGATTGCGTGGAACACCGGTTTGAAGTGATGCGGGTGGTGGCGGGTGTGGCCGCCCCCGATGTGCAGGAGGTGCTGCGCCGCCGGTATATTCTGGGGCAAAGTTACCCCGAGATCGCCGATGCCATGGGCGTGGTGCTTCGCCGTGTGTACCAGATCCACCGCGCGGGGGTGCTGGCTTTGGAACTGCCGGAACCAAAGGAAGAAAAGGCTTCCTGAAAGGAAGGTAAGTTTTCGGAAAAATTCATTGTTATTCACAACTAAAGGTAGTAATATGGTACCGTTGAAACTCGTGAGAGGGCAAAACCCCCTTACGGGTTTTTATTTTTGGCAAATGCCCGGAAGGAGGAGATCTGCCATGCATCTGCAAGAAACCCTGCACAGCGTACCGCGGCGCCGCGCGGGGAGGTCCACTTGGCTGCGGGAAAGGAGAAGAGTTTGCAAACCTATCTGGAACAAGCTTTTGGCAAAAGCGATGTGACCTCGGCCAAAATGCGCAGCGCCCTGCGGGAATGGCTGGACCTGTACTACGGCGCGCCCCGTCCCGGGGAGGACCCCGCCCCCCGGCTGGCGGCGCTGATCGTGGGCAAGCTTTGCCGCACCGTTTTTGCCGAATACGACACCCGGCTGGACGGGCAGGCCGACACCCTGCTGCGCGGCAGTCTGGATGCGCTGAACGCCGTGCGCAAAACCGCCCTGCAGTATGCGCTCATCGGCGGGGAATGCCTGCTGAAACCGGTGCTGTGCGGCAAGACCCTGGACTTTGTGCCCATCCGGCGGGACTGCTACACCCCGCTGGCCCGGGATGCCCACGGGCGGCTGCTGGCTGTGGGCACCATGGAATGCCACAGCCGGGGCGCCACCCGGTATGCCCTGCTGGAACGGCGCGTCGCCGGGGCCGATGGCCTGACCATCGAGACACGGCTCTTTGAACTCAACGGCCAGGCCCTGGGGCGCTGCGTGCCTCTTTCCACCCTGGAAGCCTGTGCCGACCTGGTGCCCCAGCTCCTCTTGCCCGGGGTGCCGGGGGTGGGGCTGGCGGTGCTGCGCACCCCCCTGGCCAACTGTGTGGACGGCAGCACCGATGCGGTGAGCATCTATGCCCCCGCCGTGGGGCTGCTCCACGCCCTGGCACGCTGCGAACAACAGCTGAATACCGAGTTCGCCAACGGCGCCTCCCGGGTGTTTGCGTCGGAGGACCTGCTGCGCCCCGACGCCCGGGGCAACCGCGCTTTGCGGGACGACCTGTTTGTGGGCCTGCCCGATGACCCCGCCAATGTGGGGGTGACGGTGTACAGCCCGGCCTTGCGGGAGCAGAGCTACCTGGCCCGCAAGCAGGACCTGCTGCGCGGCTGTGAAAGCCTGCTGGGCCTGCGCCGGGGCATCCTGAGCGAGACCGAGGCCGAAGCGGAACCCCGCACCGCCACCGAGATCGCCGCCACCGCCGTGGACTATGACCTGACCATCCGGGATCTGCAGGCCATGTGGGAGAATGCCGCCCGGGAAGCCATGACCCTTTGCGGTGCGCTGGGGACCCTGTACGGTTTGACCCAAGCGCCCGCCGACGCCGGTGCCCTGAGCATCGACTGGGGGGACGGCGTGCTCTATGACCGCAGCCGCGTCTGGGCCGAGCAGCGGGAACTGGTGGCCGACGGCCTGCTGCGCCCCGAACTGGCCCTGGCCTGGTATTACGGCCTGCCCCATGAAACCGACGCCGATCTGCGCTGTATCCGTGAACATTTTATGCCGAAGGAGGAACCCCATGCCGGAACATGAACCCAACCAGACCCCCGCACCCTACGCCGCCGGAACCGGCAGCGTGCCCGTAAGCCCCGACCGGGATGCCTTTGACCGTATGGGCTACCGGGAACGGCTGGCCCTGAAACGGGAGGACCCTGCGGGCTATGCCGCCCTGCGCGCCGCCCCGGCCAATGACCGCTGAAACACCCCAACACAGAAAGGAAAAACGCTATGGCTGATCTGAATACCAAACTCTCTGATCTGATCGATCCCGAAGTCATGGGCGATATGGTATCGGCCCGCATCCCCAAAAAGCTGCGGGTGGCGCCCTTTGCCAAGATCGACGATACCCTGGCCGGTGTGCCCGGCGATACCATCACCGTGCCTGCCTACACCTACATCGGCGATGCCGACGACGTGGAGGAGGGCGGTGAGGTGGCCATTGAAAAGATGACCACTTCCACCCGTAAAGCCACCATCAAAAAGGCCATGAAGGGCATCGGCCTGACCGACGAGGCGGTGCTCTCCGGCTACGGGAACCCGGTGGGGGAGGCCAACACCCAGCTGGCCCTGGCCATCGCTTCCAAGATCGACAACGACTGCATGGACGCGCTGCAGACCGCCAGCCTTGTCTACGACGGTTCCGCCGCGGCCATCAGCTACAACGGTATTGTGGATGCCGTGGATCTCTTTGAGGAGGAGATGGGCTGCTCCGACAAGGTGCTGTTCATCCACCCCAAGCAGGTCACCCAGCTGCGCAAAAGCCAGGATTTCATCAGCGCCGACAAGTACCAGCCCGGTGTCAGCCTGACCGGTGAGATCGGTATGATCGCGGGCTGCCGCCTGGTGCCCAGCAAAAAGGTGCCCCTGTCCGACGGCGTTTACATCTGCCCCATCGTCAAGCTGGAGGCCGACCCCGAGGTGGACGACGAGATCCCGGCACTGACCATCTACCGCAAGCGGGATGTGAACATCGAAACCGAGCGCAAACCCAAGACCCGCACCACCGAGATCACCGCCGATGAGTTCTATGTGGCGGTGCTCTCCAACGAAGCCAAGGTGGTGCTGGCCAAGTTCAAGGAAGCGTAAGGGGGCCTGCCGATGCCCGATTACACCTTTTACCGGGAAACTTACCTGGGGGAGGATATCCCGGAAGATGCCTTTCCCCGCTTAATCCGGCGGGCCGGGGCTGAACTGGCCCGGATGCGGGATGTCTATGCCGTGGCGCCCCGCCCCGGCATGGAACCGGAAAACGCCGACGCCATGGCCCTGTGCGCCATTGCCGATGCTATGTACGAATTTGAGCAGGAGGACGAAGCCCGGGGACTGGCCGGGGTGACGGTGGGCAGCGTCAGCGAAACCTACGTGGCCCCGCCGGAACTGTGCGCCACCACCCTGAGCCTGCGGGCGGCCCATTACCGGCACGAGGCGGGGTATTATCTGCAGATCGGGCGGTGGCTGCCCCATGCGTAACAACCGCCTGTTTGCCCGTACCGTGACCCTTTACCACGGCGACACCGAGGCCCGGCAGGTGGTGCGCACCGTGCTGCACGGCGTCTTTTGGGAACACGGGCGCCGCCGCATTCCCGATGGGGACGGCACCGCCGAAGGTGCGTCCATGCTGCTGGTGGTGCCGGAAACCGCCGCCCGCTACGGGACCGACTACACCCTGGAACCGGGCGACCGGCTGTGCGGCGGAGAGGGACCGGAACTGACCTGGGAGGAATGGCCCGCCTTTGTGCCCGCCGCCCGGCCGGAGGTCGCGGTGGTCCAGTATGTGATGCCCATGACCCTGGGCGGTGTACCGCACCATCTGGAGGCCGGCACCTGGTGGACCGGCGGCGGTACCGGCGCCCACAGCCTGACCAACTGAGCCTGGGAGGAACTGCCATGAAAGAAACTGTTTTGCCGGAACTGCTGGCGTTTCTGGCCAAGGCACCGGCGCTGGAAGGCATCACCCTGCGCACCGAGGAAGCAGGCCCCGCCCCCGGCGCCGGCGGCCTGTGGCCCCGGGGTGTGACCGTTCTGAACCGGAAGGAAAACCTGCTGGGAGCGGTGACCCTGCGCTGCCGGGCGGAATTTCTGTTGCGGTTGTGCCTGCCGCTGCCCCCTGGCGATGACCGGCAGGCCCTGCACAATGCCGGGCGGCTGCTGGCCCTGCAGGGGTGGGTGGCCCGGCAGAGCGCAGCCCACGCCCTGCCCCGCTTTGGGGACGGCCTGCCCGAGGGGGAGACCCTGCGCGCCGAGGAGGGCCGCCTGGAAAAAGCCGACGCCGCGGCCACTGCCCGCTATACCCTTCGCCTGCTGGCGGAGTACACCGAAATCTACAAGGAGGAGACCCCATGAAGATCCAACGCAAATATATGGCCCACTACCTGAACGCAGCGTTCAGCGACCCCGAGGCCAGTTATGTCCGGCTGGGCAACGACCTGGAAGAGTATGCCCCGGAACTGAGTGCCAATGTGGAAAAAAAGGCCAACATCCTGGGCCAGACCACCGTGGTCATTGACAGCTACCAGAAACAGGGGGAGGTATCGCCCTACTATGCCGAGGAAGGGGACCCGCTGTTTGAAAAGCTGCAGGCCATCCTGGACGGCGACCTGGTGCTGGACGACCTCAAGACCGATATGGTGGAGGTCAAGCTCTGGGGCGACCAGGACGGCACCTACCCGGCGGTGAAGGAGGAATGCTACATCGAGATCGTCAGCTACGGCGGCGATACCACCGGCTACCAGATCCCCTTCAACGTCCATTACACCGGCGTCAAGACCAGCGGTACCTTTGACCCGGAAAGCAAAACCTTTACCCCGGCGGGCTGATACGCCCCGCCCTTCGTCGGTGCCGGGGGACAGCTGCGGCTGTCCCCCGGTTTTATGAGAAAGGAACCCCATGAAGCAACTGAACATCGATACCGGTGTGGAGGAATTCTGCATCAACGGGCACGGCGTGCTGCGCTTCAACCCCAGCGACCCCAACCTCTACCACCGCTTTTTTGCCCTGGGCCGGGACCTGGACGCCCTGGACCGGGAACTGACCGAAAAAAGCAAGGCGCTGCCCCCGGAGGATGCCGGGGCGGGATTTGCTCTGCTGGCCGAATACGACCAACGCATCAAAGCGCTGCTGGGCCGCATTTTTGGCCCGGAAAACGACTTTGACGCGGCCCTGGGCGGGGTGAATCTGGCCGGGGTGGCCGCCAACGGCCAGCGGGTGGTGCAAAATCTGCTGGAAGCCCTGACCCCCGTTTTGCAGGAAGGCGCCCGCCGCCACCTGGAAGCGAGGGCCGACGCTGCCGAGGCCCAGGCCGAAGCTGCCCGGGCAGCCCGGGCCGGTGCATGACCGGGGCCTGGGGCCTGCCCATGCAGGCGGTGATCGAGGACCGGGTCTATGAGATCCACACCGATTACCGGGATATTCTGGAACTGCTGCGCTGGCTGGACGGTACCGCCGCCCCCGAGCTGGACCGGGGCGAGCGGTGGTATGTGGCCATGCGGCTGTTTTACCCGGATTTTGCCGCCATGCCCCGGCAGGACTGGCAGGCGGCCACCCGGTTCCTGACCCGGTTTTTGTCAGCCGGGCGGCCCGAACCGGACCATGCCGCCCCGCGGCTGATGGACTGGCAGCAGGATGCGCCCCTGATCGCGGCGGGCATCCAGCAGGCCACCGGGCAGGACGTGCGGGCGCTGCCCTACCTGCACTGGTGGAGCTTTTTAAGCGCTTTTGACGCTATTGGGGACGGGACCTTTGCCACGGTGGTGGCGATCCGGGACAAGCTGCGCCGGGGCAAAAAGCTGGAACCCTGGGAACTGGATTTCTACCGCACCCACCGCGCCGCCGTGGACCTGCGCCCCGCGCCCGACCCCGAAGCGGAGGAAGAAAAACGCCGGCTGCTGGCGCGCCTGGGTGCCTGAACCCCGAAAGGAGGAGACAAGTTGGCACAAACCATTACCTTTGATGAGGTGTCGGGGCTGACGGCGTCGGGCGGCAGTGTGCAGAGCGCCCTGCAAAAGATGACCGCCGCCCTGCAGAACCTGGGCGATGCGGGCGGTCAGGCCCGCGCGGTGCTGGACCAACTGCGGGAAAGCCTGCGCGCCACCGCCGCCCAGAGCGGCAAATCCGCCCGCAGCCTGGCCAAATTTGACGAGATCACCCGTCTGGCTGCCCCCGAAACCGAAAAGACCGCCGCTGACAGTGCCAAAAGCGGCGGCAGCACCAAAAAAGGCAGCAGCGGAAAAGCCGGGGAAGAAGCGGAAGCCCAACAGGAACTGACCCTGTGGCAGCAGATGCTGCAGACCCTGCGGGGCTTGTGGGCGCAGTTCTGGGCGTATCTGCAGACCTATTACGCGCCGGCCATCGCCGCCTGGCAGGCAGCCTGGGGCCAGATGTCCGCGGCAGCTGCCGCCGTCTGGGAGCCGCTGCGTGCCGCCGTGATGCAGCTGTGGACCGGCGCCCTGCAGCCCCTGTTCCAGTACCTGGCCACCGTGTTCTGGCCGGGGGTGGTGAACAGTTTTTCCCAGACCTTTGCCCCCATCGTAGGCGGGGCGGTTTCCACCGCGCTGACGGTGCTGGGCAATACCTTTACCTGGCTGTGCGGGCTCATCAGCGAGGCGGTCACCACCGTGGTGCAGCCGGCGCTGACCTTTTTGCTCACCGTATGGCAGGGGCTGATGACCGGCATCCAGACGGCCTGGGCCGCCTACGGCCAGCCCCTGCTGGACGGCGTGGTGCTGGCCTTCCAGAACATGACCGACCTGCTCAGTGCCCTGTGGAGCGGGGTGCTGCAGCCCGTTTTTGCCCAGCTGATGACCCAGCTGAGCAGTCTGTGGAACAACAGCCTCAACCCGCTGTGGCAGCAGCTGACGCTGGCCCTGGGGGCGGTGATGAACCTGATCCTGACCCTGTGGAATACCGTGTTAGCCCCGCTGCTTGCCTGGCTGGCAGTGACCTTCAGCCCGGCGTTCACCCAGGCCTTTGCGGCGGTATCCTCGGCGGTGGGGGTGGCGGTCACGGTCATCAGCGGCGCCATCACCGCGGTACTGGCGGTGCTGCGGGGCCTGGCCGATTTTGTTGCCAACGTGCTGTGCGGCGACTGGAACGCCGCCTGGGAGTCCCTTTCTGCAACGGTGGAAACCGTCTGGGATACCATCACCTCCACCGTGACCAACGCGGTGGATGGGCTTATCAGCACCGTTACCGGCCTGGCCGAAGCCATCGGCTCAGCCTTTGCCGGGGTGTGGGAGGTACTTTCCGGCGCGGGCAGCGCTGTGTCGGGAGCGCTGCAGACCGCCGGTTCCTGGATCAGCGGGCGCAGCGCAGCCCCCGCCCTGCAGTATGCCCGCACCATGCAGATCCCCGCGCTGGCATCGGGGGCGGTCATTCCCCCCAACCGGGCGTTCCTGGCAGTGCTGGGTGACCAGCGCCACGGCACCAACGTGGAAGCCCCTCTGGCCACCATTCAGGAGGCTGTGGCTGCCGCCATGCAGGACCTGCAGGACGGGGAACTGGCGGCGCTGGGCCAGGTGGTGGCAGCCCTGCGGGAGATCCTGGAGGCCATCTACGGCATCCGCATCGGGGATGAACTCATCGGCCGGGCGGCGGACCGCTACCAGACCCGCCAGGCCATTATGACGGGGAGGGTGTGACCATGCGCGCGTTGACGGAACTTTACCAGATCGACGGACGGCCCATGCCGGTGCCCGATGCAGACCCCGACCTGAGTTTTACCGACCTGGACGCCAGTGACTCCGGCCGGGACGAGAGCGGCGTGATGCACCGCATTGTGGTGCGGGAAAAGGTGGGCAGCTGGGGTTTTGTTTACAGCAGCCTGACCGATGAGGAATACGCCTATCTCACCGGGCTGTTGGCGGGCAAAGCGACCTTTGCCTTTACCCATCCCCGGCCCGGTTCCTCCGCCGAGACCCAGGTCTCCACCTGCTATTGCAGCAGTTACAGCATTGCCTGGCACAATGCCCGGCGGGGACTGTGGCGCAACCTGAAGTTCAACATCATCCAGTGCTGAGGAGGTAGCTATGTTTTTACACAGAATCCGGCTGCCCGACGGCACCGACCTGACCAGCGGCACCGCAGCGGGGAAAAATGCCATCCGCAGCGTGACGGTGACCGAACAGGTCAACGACCAGACCGACCTTTGCCCCGGCGCCGCCTGTGCGGCCTGTGCTGAGATCGAACTGTGGGTGCCGGAAAACCGCCTGCAGATCGGCCAGGGGGATGAACTGACCCTGTTCCGCACCGATACCCTCACTGGGACCGAGGTGCCGGTGGGGATCTTCCTGGCCGAAAAACCGGTCAAGACCAGCGCCAACGTCTGCAAGGTCACCGCGTATGACCGGATGACCCTGCTGGATAAAAACCTGTCCCCCTGGCTGAAAGCGTACCAGAAGGACTTCCCTCTGGCGCTGACGGCCTTTATACAGCAGGTCTGTGCCCAGTGCGGCGTTTCGCTGGCCGATGATGCCCTGGACGGGATGCCCAATGGCAGTTACCGGGTCCGCGCCTTTTATGCCGACGACCTTACCGGGCGGCAGCTGATCCAATGGGCGGCCCAGGCCGCCTGCCGGTATGCCCGCATAAACCCGGACGGGAAGCTGACCTTCAGTTGGTATACGGCACCCGAAGCCGCCTGGAGCCTGGGCCCCGGAGCCCAGGCGGCGCGCACACAACTCCGCCTGGCGGGGCAGAATCTGCGTACCGCAGCGGGTATGGTGTGGCGGTTCGGGCAGCGGCAGGCGGCCTACCGCCAGAGCGGGCTTACCTATGAGGGGTACGTGACGGCACCGCTGGATAAGGTGCAGATCCGCCAGAGCGACAGCGACGTGGGGGTGATCTACCCGCCCGATGCTGCCGGTACCAACGTGCTGGTCCTGCAGGGCAACCTGCTGCTGACCACCGACAGTGCCGGGGAACTGCGGCCGGTGGCACAGCAGATCTTTGCCGGCATGCAGGGGCTGTGCTACACACCTTTGACGGTGGAACTGCCGGTGGAAGGCGAGTTCTGCCCGGCGCCCGGCCAGAAAATCGCCGTGCGGGATGCCTACGGGCAGCAGCATGATGTCTGCCTGATGCGGCGCACCACCGCAGGGCAGAAGATGACCCTGGAGGCCACCGGCAACGCCCGCCGGGATGGGACCACTGCGGTGAACAACCGGACCTACCGTGACCTGAGCGGAAAAATGCTGGAAATTCAGACCAGTGTGGACGGACTGAATGTGAAAGCCAGCGAACTGGAAGGCGAATACACCGAGCTGAATATAACGGTGGATGGTCTTACCTCCCGCACCCAAAATCTGGAGGGGGATGCAACCCGGCTGGAGCAGACCGTGGACGGGCTGGACCTGACCGTGGTCAAAAAAGGCCAGGTGCGCACCCAGTTTGCCGCCGATGCCGACAGCGTGGATATCACCAGCGGCCTGATTTCTTTCAAGTCCAATACGCTGGCGGTGGACAGCAGCAACTTCAAACTCAATGCTGCCGGCAACGTCACCGCCTCCGGGGCGTTTTCCTCCAACAACGGCGTCACCGGCGCAGGACGGAACGAATCTTCCATGTCCAGCGGTTCCATCGCGTTCCGGCGTACCACCTCGGCCGGGAAAAACCTTCTGGCGGCGGAAATGTACGGCCTGGGCGCCAATGCGGCCCACGGGTGCATGAATATCTACGGTACGGACAATTCCAACAACAATAACATCGGGCAGTTCATTGTGCAGGGCAGCTATACCGGCGGGCAGGTGTGGATCCGCAACGCGGCCGGGCAGAATGAGATCACGCTGTTTGGCGGCAACGGCGGCAATGCCGGGTTTGAAGGCAATGTGGATATCAAAGGCGAAACCGGACTGGGTGTTTCCAAAAATATCTCCTGCCAGAGCATCAACATCTGGGGCGGCGGCAAGTCCCGGGTGGTGCCCACCAGCTTTGGCCCGCTGAAAATGGCCGCTTTTGAAACACCGGAACCTACCTTTGCCGATACCGGCAGCGCCGTCTGTGACGAAACGGGCATCTGCTGCCTGGTGCTGCACCCCAAATTGGCCGAGACACTGTCCGCTGCCCAGCAGCTGAAGTGGCTGGTGACCCCCACGGCACCCGGCGCCCTGTGGGTGGAAAAGCAGCCGGACGGGGCGGCCCTTGTCCACGGAGAACCGGGCCAGACCTTTGACTGGCTGTGTATGGGGGCGCAGGCGGGCTTTGATGCCCAGTATGCCGAACAGGCGGAGTACGGCCCGCCTGTGGAACCCAACCCCGCCTACGGGCAGCTGGACCTGCTGGAAACCTTTACCCGGGAAACAGAGCGCGGCCTGGAATCTCTGCTGCAAGGCTGGGATGCCGCTGCGTTTGCCGAACAACTGATGGAAGGAGCCTTTGCATGACCACCAAAATTACAGGCTATGCCTTTGTGCAGACCCCGGAAGGACTGCGCATGGCCTATACCTACAGCAAGATCGATGCGGACGGCAACGTGACCGCATCCAATATCCGCGGGTCGTATATCGACGACAGCGAGGAGACCGCCGCCTTCCTGGCTGCGCTGGAAGCCAAGGTCCTGGCCCGCATGGCCTAAAGGAGGAATCGGATGGCAGAAACCACAGCCTATTATGACAGCCCGCTTACCGGCGAAGAACTGGACGAAGCTTTCCGCAAGCTGACCACCCTGGACAACAGCGTGGCGGCTGCCGCCCAAAGTGAGCAAAACGCCGCCTACTGGGCCGATCAGGCCCAGACCATTGCCCAGGGGGCTCTGGGCTGGTACCAAAATGCGGAGGAATTGCGGCGGGTACATCCCACCGGCGAAAACGGCCAGTGGGCAATCGTCGGCAATACCGACACCGTCTGGACCTGGGACAGCGATACCGGGGCCTGGATCAACACCGCTACCCGGATCGACCTGTCCAACTACTATACCAAAGCCCAGACCGATGCCCAGATCAAAACCGCAATGAGCAACACCGGTACACTGGTTTATGGCAGCTCAGTTACCACCGGCACTGTGAACAATGGCGGTGTTGGCACCATCGGCACGCTGAAAATACCTTCGGCGGGGGTGTGGATGGTGGCGGCCAGCGGGTGGAAACCCGATGCAATCGGTAAAGGAATCGTGAGTATCGATAACATTGGCGGTTGTTCACTGAGCGAGTATCAGTTTTGCCTGGCCGGTGTGATGCAGTACAGTGGCGCTACGACCCTGAACCTGAACGTGACCAACTGGAGCGGTAATGCAGTCAACGGCCAGCAGAGCGCGGGTCTGATTTT
Source organism: Gemmiger formicilis (assembly GCF_016901605.1). GTDB lineage: Bacteria > Bacillota > Clostridia > Oscillospirales > Ruminococcaceae > Gemmiger > Gemmiger formicilis_B. Next base: position 5,973 of record NZ_JACJKP010000040.1, on the reverse strand, counting down.
CAGAGCAGTAAAAATTTCCGGCTAAGGAGGGAGCCTTTGTTGTATGCAATCGACGTGAGCAAATGGCAGGGAACGATGGACTGGAGAACTGTCAAAAAAGCCGGCATCTCTCATGCCATGCTGCGTGCGGGGTACGGTAATTCTGTGCGGCAGACGGACCCGATGTTCCGGCAAAATGCGGCGGGCTGTGCGGCCCAGGGCGTACACTGGGGCGCTTACTGGTACAGCTATGCCACCAGCCCTGCCCAGGCCCGGCAGGAAGCCCGTTGCTGCCTGCAGACTCTGCAGGGCCTGCGGCCGGAACTGCCGGTGGCCTATGACATCGAATATGAGCCGGGCATCCTGGCCTTGGACAACGCTACCCGTACTGCCATGGTGAAAGCCTTCCTGGAAGAGGTGGAGGCAGCCGGGTATTACGGCATCCTGTATGCCAGCACCGATTTTATCCGCAACCGGCTCAACTGGCGGGAACTGGCCTGCTACGATGTGTGGGCCGCCCAGTATGGCAGTGCCTGTACCTGCCCGCTGCCCTATGGTATCTGGCAGTACAGCAGCAAAAATGCCCTAGGGGTTCCGGGGTTCGGCAATGCGCTGGACTGCAACCGGCTGTACAAAGACTACCCGGCGCTGATACAAAAGGCAGGGCTGAACGGATTTGCCGCCCCCACCCCCGACCCGGTACCGGACGCCAGCACCCGCAAACAGCTGCTGACCATCGGGCCCGTTACCAACGGGGACGCGGCGGACCTGCAGCAGCTGTGCGAAAGTCTGGGCCTGACCGGGGCGGGGCTGTATACCAGTGCCTGGGCCGACGGGGACAAGCTGACCCAGACATTGACCATCGGCCCGGTCAGTTCCGGCGATGCCTGGTACATTATGCGCCGGTGCGCGCAGCTGCAGCTTACCGACCGGGGGCTGTACCGCAGCGAATACCGGTAAGGAAAGGAGAAACCTGTGGAAAAGACCAATGTTTTTCTCTGGGTCAAGGCGGCTGTGGCGGCTGTCTGCGGGGCCTTCGGGGCGGCCTTCGGCTGGCTGGGCTGGCTGGTGCTGGCCTGGGTGGGCTGCATGGTGCTGGACTGGATCAGCGGCAGCGCGGCTGCGGCAGCAAAGGGCAGCTGGTCCAGTGCGATGGCCCGCGCCGGAATCTGGCATAAGGGCGGCATGATCCTGGTGGTGCTGGTGGCGGCGGTGACCGATTGCGTGCTGGGGATGGCGGTGGAACACCTGCCCGCCCTGGAGATCCGGTACACCGTGCTGGTCCTGCCGGTGATTCTGGTATGGTACATTTTTACCGAGCTGGGTTCCATTGCCGAAAATGCCACCGCCATGGGGGCACCCGTGCCTGCCTGGTTTACCGCACTGTTGGCGGCCGGCAAACAGGCAGCCGAAGAACAAACGCCATAAAGACGCAAAAAAAGATGGATTTTGCTCTGTTTTGCCATTTTGCTGGACAATTCGCACCTTGCTTGCTATACTTATGACACAAAAAATCGGAGAATAGATCTGAAGAGAATCTACTGGAGGTGCGCTACAACGGGGATGGCAAACGTTGAGATCAAAATGTTGGGCAGCTTCGAGATCCTTGTGGATGGCCGGCAGGTGTTAAAACAGCTGGGGCAATCGCGCAAGGCTACAGTGCTTGTGCAGTACCTGGTATTGCAGCGCGGGGCTCGTATCCCACATAAGACGCTGACGGATGCCTTGTGGGGCGGGGAGCGCTCATCCAATCCTGATATGGCCCTGCGGGCCATTTTGCACCGGTTCCGCAACATGATCACCCGGGAGGGGCTTACGGTGCTGGAAAACTGCATCGTGACCAGCCGTGGATGCTACCAGTGGAATCCTGAACTGCCCTGCACGGTGGATGTGTTCCAGCTGCAGGACCTGGCAGCCCTGGCGGGGAAAGAACAGGACGAAACCCGGCGTCTGGAATTGTGTGAGCAGATCGTGGCACTGTACAGAGGCAGGCTGCTGCCTCTTTCTGCCTCCGAACCCTGGGTAGAAAGTTCCGCGGTGCGGCTGCATGGAATCTACCGTGCGGCGATGATCGAACTGCTGGAACACTACAAAAAAGCAGGGGACAGCGAACGGCTGGTGGCCCTGTGTGAAGATGGGCTGGAGAAAAATCCCAAGGCCGAACGGCTGTACCTGGAGCTGATTTTGGCCCTGGAAGCACAGGAGCGCCATGCGGATGCCCAGCAGGCGGCCCGGAGGGGCCGCGCAGCAGGGGCGCTGCACCACACGGTGGAAGTTCGCTGTGCGGGTGGGGCCTGGCGGCAGGCACGGCAGGCCGACCGCAATATGCAGGCCGATATGCTGCGGCTGATTGCGCAGCTGCCCGACGAGATGGAGGAAGGGGCCATGATCTGCCCCTTTGAAACCTTTGGCGAAATTTACCGGATGCAGCGGGGGATGCAGACACAGTACGGCGTGCCGGTGTTTCTGGCGCTGATGACGGTGATACCCGCTCCCACAGCCGCACCGGAAGACACGGAGCGGATGATGGAGGAACTGGGCAGGCTGATCCGCACCGGGCTGCGCCGGGGCGATGTGGCCGCGCGCTACAGCAAGACCCAGTATGCCGTGCTGATGTGCGGCACCGAAGGGGTGAATTACGCCCAGCTGGAGCAGATCAAGCAGGCGTTTTACCACCTGCCGGCAGAGGACCGGTATATGCTGGCCTACAGCATCGCTTCCCCCAAAGACGGGGAAAAAATTCCCTTGCCCCGGCGCGGGCAGGGCACCAAGCGGCGCAAAAAGAACTGACGCTCAAATGCCGGTACAGCCAGAGGCTGTACCGGCATTTTTGGCTGTGCAGAGGGTCTGAAACAAAAAAAGAAAAAAATTGATTTTTTTTGAAAAAATCGCTTGACATTTCCGGGGGCGGGTGGTATTATACTAACTGCACTTGCGCCGGTAGCTCAGCTGGATAGAGTGTCTGACTACGAATCAGAAGGTCGGGAGTTCGAGTCTCTTCCGGCGCACCAAAGCAACAAAAACCCGAATCTGTTTTAAACAGGTTCGGGTTTTTGTTTTGTCCGGCTGGTTTCTTCCCAAACAGCCTGGCCCGGTACACCCTTCGTCAAAGGGGCGTACCGGGCTTTTTTGCTGTGTGCATTTGCCGGTGGAGGCAGCCGGCCGGAAACAGGAACTAGGAATGTAAAAAATTGCGGCGGCCGGTGCTGGCTATTGACCCGGAATGGTGCGGAGGATACAATAAAATTATACCCGATCGCTTCCGATCCGGGGCGACGGGACCGGGCAAAGGAGTGTGGTGTTCCTGTGAAAAAACAGATTTGTACGCTTTTGGGCATGGCAGTGCTGCTTTCTTCCTGCGGGGCAGTGCAAACCGGTCAGGCAACCGAAGGAGCGGAACTGGCCTTTCCCCAAACCCGGTGGGATATGAACAGACAGCAGGTGATGGAAGCCTGCGGCGTCACGGAGGAGGACACCCTGACGTATTCAGGGGAAGGGCGCGGAACATACTTCTCTCTTGGAGATTGTGAAATTTTTGGCGCCCAGGCGGAAATGGTATCCTTTTCCTTCATCAATCTGAAATTGGGGGAGAGCGGGGACCTGCTGACATTTGACGAGGAGAGCCTGGACGGGCAGGAAGTGCTGGCTGCGGTGTATGTGCAGTACCCGGCAGGCACCGATATGACCCAGGTGCAGGCCGAGATGGATAAACTGTATGGTGATTTTTCTTTGCCGGAGATCACGCAGTTCCCCCTGTACAGCGCACTGGATACAGGAACGCTGAACGCCCAGAAGGTGGCGGAATCCGATACGCAAAAAGTCTGGGGCACCGACACCGTCGCAGCGCGCCTGGGGGAGGGGGATGCCTCGTTCTTCCGGGAAAACTGGCCGCTGTATCAGCCCGATATGACCGTAGACGACTGGGAAACGTTTTCCGGGCAGGCACGGCTGGTCACGGTCGTGGGTGACTTCAGTGAGCAAAATCCCTCCATTCGCTTTGACGCCTATCCGATGGCGGTATACCGGGAGCTGGAAAGCCAGCAGCAGGCAGGCTGAAACACCGCCAGGGCGGTCTGCGAAAGCACCCGGCAATCCGGATGACTGCCAATACAACAAAACAAAAGCGGGCCGCCCCGTTTCGGGGGCGGCCCGCTTATTTGATTATGGGATCGTGGGCACTGCCAGATCAGCGCTTACGGCGCTTGTAAAGGGTCAGCAGGACCACAAAGGCGATGGCAGCCACGATCAGCAGACCGACCAGCAGCCCGATGGGCATGGAGTCACCGGTCTGCGGAATCACCGCAGAAGTTGCGGCGGCAGCTGCAACAACGGGAGCAGCCGTGGGCGCCGGGGTGGCAGCCGGTGCCGGAGTAGCGGCCGGTGCCGGAGTAGCGGCTGGTGCCGGGGAAGACTCGTCGTTGTTGTCGGTGGTGCCGTTGTTACCGGGAGTGGTTTCCGTGGGGGTATCGCCCCAAACCAGCACGTAGGGAGAGAAGCTGTCGGTGGCGAAGGAGATACCATACTCGTCCGTCTTGACTTCCAGCGTTTCGATGTTGGCATTGTTGATTTGGGAAGCAACATCGGAGGTGTTCATGTCACGGTCCATGCCGTCAAAGTGAACCAGGCGGAAGTTGGTGTTGGCATCGGTTCCCTCGGGGTACGGCCAGTAGATGGTCACATCCTTGCTGGGGGTCAGCCAGACGTTGCCGTTGTTGGAGTCCACCAGATTCAGATATTTGGCCTGGAACTGAACGTTCTCCAACTCATCGCCAATGATCTCCAGCGCTTTGTTGGTGAGCATGGTGGCATAGTCATCCACGCCTTCGGTGTTGCTGCTGGAAACGATGTCGTCAAACAGCAGCGAAACCTGGGCAAAGCCGTTTTCGTTAACGTCCACATCGCTGCCGTTGATGAAGAAGCGGGTGTCGGCGTCTTTAATGACATAAGCGTTGTTCAGGGCGGGCTTGGTGGGGTCATCGTCCAGAGAAGCCTGGGCAATGTCGGTGTAAGCCGGTGTGACCACACTTTCCTGGCTGCCGGTGACGTAACGGACGTTCAGCTTGCCGGGTTCGGTGTCCATGGTGCAGCAGTAGCTGGTGCCGTCGGGCAGGGTGATCTCAATGATGACCTGGTGCAGGTCTACCAGACCGGGGTAAACGTCCATGGTGTACTCGTTGTGCAGGGAACCTTCGGCCGCCGGAGCAAACTCGTCGCTGGAGGTTACATTTCCGTCGGCGTCAGTGAAGTTCAGACGGAACGGGCTGGTGTTATCGCCGGGAACGATGGCGTAAATGTACTTGTTGAAAGCGGCAGAGTAGGTGTTGCCGTAGGGCGTCAGGGTCCAGGTGTAGTTGTTTTCGCTGCCCACCGTGTGGATGGTCAGGTACTGGGACAGGTTGGCAGGTGCGCCGTCCACGATCAGACCGGCGTTTTTGAGCGCCTCGTTCACGGAATCGGGCAGGGTGATGTAGTAACCGGGTTCGGGCAGAGAGTTGCTGCCGGAAATGGTGCCGTTTTCTTCCGAAACACCCTCGTAACCGCTATCGCCGCCCATGTAGATGGTCATGTCGGCAGGCTGCAGGACGGCGGTTTGGTTGTAAGCTGCTTTCAGGCTGGTGAGGCCGGTGACGGTTGCCACGTTATTGGTGAAGGCAGTGAAAGGCACTACGTGGTAAGTGCTCAGATGGGAAATGTCCCAGCGGCTTCCTTCACTGTCGTCATACCAACCGTCAATTAGTCGATTGTCATCATCCAAAATCCAGTCGGAACCAACGGTAGAAAAGGTGAGTTTGGGTCCATTCACGCCGGTGGAAACATAAATATCATCGCCGCCTTGCGTGGCATGGTTATTATAAATTTCTGCACTGGCGGGTAAGGTGACAGTTGGGTCATAGTTGTCACCATAACCAACATAGAGGCCGCCGCCGTATCCATCCAGCAGATTGTTACTTACATCGTTGCCAGTGATACGCAGGGTGGCTCCATCCTCCACCG
>NZ_JACJKP010000390.1 GCF_016901605.1 Gemmiger formicilis | reverse complement strand
CTCTACAGTGGCATCCAACGTGCCGTGATACCGTTCCGCAATTTCCCGCATACCGGGCAGGCCGAATCCATGGGTAGTCTTGTCGGCCTTGGTAGTGGAAAAATCCCGGTTGATCTTGCTGCCCACGGCATTTTCCGTACGCAGCATAAACAGGCCCTTGTCCGCTCGGCAGCGGAGGGTAATTTGCCTGGTCGCGGCTTTTTGTACGTTCTCCATAGCGTTGTCCAGGGCATTTCCCAGCAAGGCAGCCAGATCCGTATCCGCTACCGGTAAATCGGCAGGAAGCATAACGGAAAAGTCCGCGGTGATTCCCAGCTGTTCCATAGCCTCGGCTTTGGCGGAGAGTACCACATTGGCAGTCTCGTTATCGCAAAACCGTTTGGTTCCCTGCAGAGCCGGGGACCCGGCCATCTGGTCCACATAATGGAGTGCCTCCGACGCATCTCCTTTTTCCAGCAGCCCTTGAATAACGGTCAGATGGTTTCGCAGGTCGTGGCGAATCTGCCGGACCTGACGCTCTTGCCGCTGAAGGCTCTGATAATAGAGATTCCGCATTTCGGCCAGGCGGGTGGACTGTTCCAGCCGTTCATGATCGGCCAG
>NZ_JACJKP010000389.1 GCF_016901605.1 Gemmiger formicilis | reverse complement strand
CATCCAGGATAAATCCTTCTTCGATAGCCTGTCGCATCGAATAGATGTGGAAGGGATGGAAAGAACCATCCGGTTGAGGTTCGCCGAAAATTTCCAGGGTTTTGCCTTTGGGCGTTGCAGTAAAGGCAAAGAAACTCATGTTGCTGTGTTTACCTTGGCTGAGCATTTCTTGCACAAGAATATCGTTTGCCTCGACTTCTTCGATAGCCTTTTCTTCCAGTTCAGCATATTCTGCAAGAGCATCGCTCACATCAGCAAGAGCCGCCTTGAGTTTTAATGCGCTCTGTCCGGTCTGGCTGCTGTGTGCTTCATCTACAATAACCGCATAATGCTTACCAACAGCGGACTCGACTTCGTTGTAAATCACTGGGAACTTCTGCAAAGTGGTGACAATGATACGCTTTCCATCGTTAATGGCGTCACGCAGAGCGCCAGAGTTTTTCTTCTCGTCAATCGTAACTACACTCCCCAAAGTGTGGTCAAAGCTGGAAACGGTGGCCTGCAACTGTTGATCGAGAATACGGCGGTCTGTAATAATGATTACGCTGTTAAAAATTGGATCGTTATTTTCGTTGTGGAGGCTGGCCATACGGTAAGCCGTCCAAG
>NZ_JACJKP010000388.1 GCF_016901605.1 Gemmiger formicilis | reverse complement strand
GTGGGCGCGCATGACCAGCAGATCTCCTTCGGGGGTACGCTCGCTGACAAAGATTTTGGGCTGCGGGTCCCCAAAGACACCGGCGTTTTCAGCGGCGGCATATTTCATGTTCTCCATCATCTTCTGGAAATTCATGCCCACCTGCACGGTGCCTTCGGCGGACTTGCCGGCAGCGGCAGCGGTCTTGGCCGCCTGTTCGGCCATCAGGCGGAACCGCTTGGAGATCGCGGCCAGCTGCAGCCCCATGTTGGCTTCGTTGATGGTGCAGACATAGTGCAGCTCATCGCCCAGCTGTTCCATTACATATGAGACATACCGCTTGAAATAGGAGATGGTGGACTCGGCCTCCCAGCCGCCTTTGGCGATCAGCCATCTGGGACTGGTGAAATGCAGCAGGGTAACCACCGGCTCCACCCCATGGGCCTTGCAGCAGGCAATTACCTTGCGGTAGTGCTCTACCTCGGCGGCGTCGAATTGGCCTTCCTCCGGCTCGATGCGCGCCCACTCAATGGAAAAGCGGTAGGCGTTGAGTCCGGCTTCGGCAAGCAATCGGATATCTTCCTCATATCGATTATAATGGTCACAGGCGATGCCGCTGGGTTCGGCA
>NZ_JACJKP010000387.1 GCF_016901605.1 Gemmiger formicilis | reverse complement strand
AGAAACCAAGCATCATATGGATGCATTCATCTATACAACCAAGGTGTTCAGCAAGAACATTTGGAATAACCTCCCATGACATAGGTGTATATTTCTTCCCATTTACCGTGTTTTCGTACTGCACAATCCTCTGGAATAAAAATGAAACATGCATCCTTGCGTCCATGTCACCTAGCTCTTTTTCAATAAAGTCTACATACTTTTGCATATGGGCACACCTTAAGCTTTCATCTATCTGCTCCTCATCCAAAAAGCAATACATTGCAACATTTAATAAATCGCAAACATTAGCATTCTCATCACTCAACAAGGCATAGAATCGTTTTACATATCTCACTCGACGGATTTCCGCTAGCATTTTTTCCGTAAGCTCAGTGTTATAAGTCCCATCAAAAGGCGGTTTATAGCCGTCTGGTGGCAGTTGATGCCTCATTAGCCATTTTTTTAGGTCATCTGTTGAACATATTGTTTCTTGCATTTTTTCTAAATCGTCATGTGTCAAAGCCTGGTAACGCGTTGCAGCCCTTTCTTCTATGCTTTGCTTTACTTGTTTCTCTTCCGTTACCATTTCACACCAGCGAAAGACATTTTCAGTACGGTAAAACACGG
>NZ_JACJKP010000386.1 GCF_016901605.1 Gemmiger formicilis | reverse complement strand
CTGCTGGGCACGCCGGGGTATGCGGCGCCGGAACAGTTCGGGTTCCGCCAGACCGATGCCCGGGCCGATCTGTACAGCCTGGGGGTACTGCTGAACCAGCTGGTCACCGGCAGCTTTCCCCAGGAACGGCTGGCCCCGGCCCCTCTGGGGGAGATCGTGCGCCGTTGTACGGCGCTGGACCCGGGGCAGCGCTATGCCGATGCAGCCCAGCTGCAGGCGGTGCTGGCCAAAATCTGCCCGCCCGATGCAGTACAGGCCGACCCGATGCCCGGCGGCCCCCTGGGGGTGGAGTGGGGCGGCATACCGGGGTTCCGCACCGGCAACCCCACCCACATGCTGACGGCCATTGTGGTGTACGGCGTCATTCTTTTGATCGTGGCGGCGCTGGTGGCGGTGTCGATGGAATCCCTTTCCAATTTTATGGTGGGCATCCCGATGCTGGCCATAGCGGTGGGCGTGTACCTCTTCTGGTTTGATGTGGCCGGTGTGCGCCGCCGCTGGGCACCGCTGGAACGGTACCGGGGCACCCGCTGGTACAAACCCTACTGCGTGTGTATCGTGGCCCTTTGGCTGGCGGCCTGGACGCTGGTGATGTTCGTGGGTGTGAACGCTGCCGG
>NZ_JACJKP010000385.1 GCF_016901605.1 Gemmiger formicilis | reverse complement strand
AAGCTGATTGCTGCACCGGAAGGTTTCACCCTCAACGTGCGGGAAGTTCGTCTCTCTGCCGGTGCCGGTTTCGTGGTAGTGGTCTGCGGCAGTATCATGACCATGCCCGGCCTGCCCAAGCACCCTGCTGCCATGGATATTGATGTGGATGTCCACGGCAAGATCACCGGTCTGTTCTGATTCCCGGCGTACAAAAAACACAGAAAAAAGCGGAGCCCGCCTTCCCGGCGGACTCCGCTTTGTTTATGCTGTCAACGGGGTGTTCAGTTGCAGGTGTCTTTGTGGGAATCTCCCAATTCCTCCGCTTCCTCGGTGGTTGCATACAGATGTGCCACATCGGGTGCCAGCTGGCCGCCGGGCAGCTTCTGCCCGAACGAAGGCACAAAAAAGAAACGGCGGATGACGAAGATCAACGCGATAGCCGCCACACTGACCAGGTTCTGCACCGCGTCCTCATGACCTACGATCATATGACGGGCAATGGCATACAGCAGCACTTCCAGCACGCTGCCCGGGCTGTGTTTGGCCAGCATCTTGATAAACTCGATACCGATGACAATATCCAGCGCACGGGTCAGAAATTCGTAAACCTCCACTTCGTTACCGTCCACGATCAGGCCGGGCAT
>NZ_JACJKP010000384.1 GCF_016901605.1 Gemmiger formicilis | reverse complement strand
GAAAACGACTCGGGCACCGGGCTGCTCTGGGCGGCGCGGAATGGTCGCCATCGCCAGCACGATGCGTTCGGCCCCTGGGATGGTGGCGTGGGGAAATCCGACGAGACCGTCGAGTAGCATGGTCGCTTCGTTCTCTCGAGCCCGCAGTGTGGCCAGGAAGGACTCGTCGACCAGACCCTGGTCGATTAAGTAGGCTACGAGGGCCTCGGTCGCCGACCAGTAATCGGTTCCCGCTGGCATGGCCATGAAACGGTCGGGGGAGAGCATCGACATCAGTAATGACGAATTGGCCCCGGTGAGCTGAAGGTCGACGTGACCACGCAGGTTTAGCCTTGACATCCGGCTGATGAGTTCGGCGGGATCGAAGACCTGGCCGAGTTGAATGACTGGAACGTCGCCGACGGCAAGGGTCGTGATGTCGACATCGGGGGTGGCGACGACGAGATCCGTTCTGGCCAGCGTCGACTCGTCTGCCTCGTCGCCGGTCAGCATGAGGTACTTGGTGCCGTGGGGGAGCACTTTGTCGAGCTGGATCCGCATGAGGTGGGCTGAGACCCGTCCGGTCGCTGTGACGATCGCCAGCCTGAGGTAGGGGCAGGCACGGTGGGAGTCGAGGAATACTTGGTGATAGCCCGTC
>NZ_JACJKP010000383.1 GCF_016901605.1 Gemmiger formicilis | reverse complement strand
ATGGTGGTTTCCGTACCGCCGCCCAGTGCCAGTAAATTCACCTGCATCCTGCCATCCACTCCTTGCAAAAATCCAAAACATCCTGATAGGATTCTCCATCTTCTTCCGGACGGCGAATCACAACCATCTGCACATCGCAGGCTTGCGATGCTTCCCATTTTTCCCAAAAACCACCAGGACTTCCGCCGTCTTTTGTGACCAGATAACGGATAGAATACTGATGCAGCAGTGCTTTGTTCAGTTCTGCACCAAACGGTCCTTGCATGGCAATGATATGTGCCGGCTGAATACCTGCCTGCGCACAGGCATGCAGACTGCTCTCCAATGGCAGAACCCGTGCATAGAGCCGTTCTTTACCAAGCAATGCAAACGGTAAAAGTTCCTTGGCGCCCGTGGTTAACAGGACGTTGCCTTCCATTGACTGCAGCATCCGTACAGCTTCCTGTGCATTGGCGGCAACCAGACATCCCTGTGGAAGTTGACTTGCAGGGCGCAGAAGTCTTTTGTAAACCACACCCGCCTGTGCAGCCGCTTCCCGGATATTTTGAGTCACCTGTGTGGCGTAGGGATGTGTGGCGTCAATACATAACGTCTTATCTTGCAGAACCGGAATCATATCTGCCTGTTCCAGCCGTCCGGA
>NZ_JACJKP010000382.1 GCF_016901605.1 Gemmiger formicilis | reverse complement strand
ACAGGCAGCCCACTTTTTCTGCGCTGCCCGACGTGCCGCTTCGTCCGTCGGCTGAATGGTTTTCAGCAGATCGTTGAGTTCGGTTCCTCGGCTCATGAAAAATGCTTCCTTTCATAATCTTCGGCCGCAGCCACAAAACGTTCCGCCAGCTGCGGCGTTCCCGCCATATAAAGATGTGCAAAAGATGCAAACAGGCTGGGTGTGGCAAATCCGCATTGCCAGCTACGCGTTCCCAGCGGTTTTTGTGCAGTGCAGGCTGTCCCGTTTTGCGTAGAGTCCCAATAGTGAAACTCATGGATGGGGACTTTTTCTCCGCTGCGGAACAAAAAAGTATCCTCATGGGCGGTCATTTCCGCGTAGCCAAAACGGACAAGATGCTCGGTACGGATTCCTCTCCCCGGTAATGCCTGGACCATCGGCCAGATCTTTTTCTGCGGATCTTCCAGCGTCTGTCCCAAGTAGAGAAAGCCACCGCATTCCGCTACCGCAGGCATTCCGTCCTGTATAACCTTTTGCAGGGCAGTGCGCATGGAAACGTTTTGGCTGAGTGCTTCCGCGTACAGTTCGGGATATCCGCCCGGGAGATACACGCCTCCGCAATGCTCCGGCAGGTCCGCATCATGCAGAGGACTGAAAGGAA
>NZ_JACJKP010000381.1 GCF_016901605.1 Gemmiger formicilis | reverse complement strand
CAGTTCTCCCGGAAAGAATCATCACAAAGTAAGCCGAACATTGGTCCGTGCCGCAGAATGCAGCGCCGTACATATCCCTTTGTTTCCGTAATTCTTTCGCCCGGTTCTAAGATCGGACATACTCCGCGGAAAAACCCGTCTGCCTATCGGCGGACGGCAACCTCCCGCATCAACGCATATCGTGGCTTGCGCAGAACGCTTGTAGCATTCCGCCCAAGCCTTTCGCAGCCGAGAATGATTATAGCACACGTTTCCCGGTGTTGCAAGTGTTTTTTGGGCGATTTTCTAAATTTTTTTGAAAAAATTCTGCGTTTTGCCGAAAGAAGAAGTGCCCTGTCCCCAAAGGAACATCCATGCCGTATTTTTGCCATCCGGCAGAACTCCTCTCCCCTTTTTGCAGAAAGCACAACTTTATCCGTAAGCGCATTTTTCTGCAAAAGCGCTTGTGGTCTGCATCGTTTTGTATAATCAAGGCAAAATTATACATTTTGTCATTAATGTTTGGTTCTTTTTCAGTATAGCACAAAAGCCTTCCGCTGCACAGGCAGCAGAAGGCTTTATGATAAAATTTACAACTCAGTGCTTTTTCAGCTGTTCTTCCAGACCCGGGCGCGGCGTAACGTAGACTGTGGTGTACACCG
>NZ_JACJKP010000039.1 GCF_016901605.1 Gemmiger formicilis | reverse complement strand
GTATTGATGGGGATGGCAAAGCCGATGCCCTCGGCTTCGGAGTAGCTGCTCTTGGCGTTGACGATGCCGATGAGTTCCCCGTTGGCGTTGAACAGACCGCCACCCGAGTTGCCCGGACTGATGGAAGCATCGGTCTGCAGCAAGGTCATGTTGTTGTCTTCCACCGTAACTTCACGGTTGAGGGCGCTGATGATGCCGTCGGTCACGCTGTTGGACAGGGTACCCAGCGGGTTGCCCACCGCCACGACCGTTTCACCTACGGCCAGGGCGTCACTGTCGCCAATGACCGCCGGGGTCAGGCCGGTAGCTTCGATCTTGATCACCGCGATGTCGGAGGTGCTGTCCGAACCCACGATGGTTGCGTCATAGGTATCGCCATTATCCAGCTGCACTTTCACGCTGGTGGCACCGCTGACCACGTGGGCGCAGGTCAGGATATAACCATCCTGGCTGATGATGACGCCGGAACCGGCACCGCTCTGCACGTAGTAGCCGCCAAACCAGGTCTGGGAGCCGCTCATCTGCTCGGTGGTAATGGCCACCACGCTGGGGGATACCACCGCCGCGATCTGCTGCACGCTCATGGTCGTGCCGTCAGTGCTGTTGGTGGCCGTGGCGTCGGAGGTATCACGCTGCACCTGCTGGACCACCACCTGGTTACCGGTCAGGCCGGTACGGGTGGCCACAATGGCGCCGCCCAAGCCGCTGCCGAAGCCCAGGGCCACAACGCCTACACAGGCCAGTACCCGCAGAAGCAGGTTATACTTCTTTTTAGGCTTCTGAGGGGGCTGCTGGGGTGCGCTGGCGTAGCTGTATCCGTTGTAACCGCCGTTGCCGCCATTGCCGCCGCTGAAACTGCTGGTATAACCGTTGTTGTTCCCTGCCCCGGCGTTGTTGTAGCCGCCGGTGTAACCGCTTTGCGGGGTGGTGGCCGACGTGTTAGGGGCATCCTGCGTGGAATAATCGGTGCGCGCCGTGTTGGCGGTGTTCATACCGCTGCTGCCCACGTTGGGGTAGCCGCCATCCTGCGGCTGCTGGGTGTTCTGTGTATCGGGATTTTGTGCGGGGGACTGCTCCTGCGGGGAGCCTTCGCCCGTTGTATGATTGTAAAGCCCGGAGTAATCAAATTCGTTGCTCATACGGGTCCTTCCTTTCCGCTTTCTTTTGAGAGGGGCCTTTTTGCCTTCTCTGGTTAAGAGTATACCCATGAATTGTGAAATAGGTTTCGCTTGTGGGTGAAAAGAATGTGAAAAACCAGCTTTTTTCGCCCCATTTGACGCCCGTTTTCACACATTTTATCATTTTTGGATGCCTTTTGGCAAGGTTTGGCACAATCCCGTTTTTCCGCCGCTTCCCTCTTCGGGAACCGTCCCCGGGGCTGTGCTTGACAAACCCTGCCCGGGCTTGTATCCTGTTGAAAGGAGGGGTGCAACCATGGAGATTCGCCAAGAAGGCTGCCAATACACATTATACAAAGAACAAACCGCCATTGGCGCCGCCCGGTTGGAAGCGGGCCATGTGTGGGTAGAAATTGATCCTGCCTGGCGGCAGCGGGGCTATGGCAGTTATCTGCTGAAAGAACTGCTGCGGCAAAACGGCGGGTTGGACCCCAAACAGAAAAGCCATTTCACTGCGGCACTGCCCGAAGAAGAAGCCGCCCGGGCCCTGGCCACCAAATTTGATTTTGTGCCCGCCGGGGACCGTCTGGTGCGGCGGCGGGTGCCGGACCTTTCCGCCGTGGGCTTCTGCCATGATTTTTTGGCCGCGCGGCTGGCACCGGGCGGTCTGTACATCGATGCCACCTGCGGCAACGGTCATGATACGGAGTTTTTGTGCCGCCTGGCAGGACCCTCCGGCCGGGTACTGGCCCTGGACATTCAGCAGCAGGCGGTGGACGCCACCAACGCACGGCTGGCACAGGCCGGGCTGGATGGCATTGGCCGGGCCGTACGGCAGGACCATGCCCGCCTGGGGGAAGTTGCCGCGCCCAATTCCGCCGATTGCGTGGTATTCAATTTCGGCTGGCTGCCGGGTGCTGCCCACAACGTACATTCCACCGCGGAAGGCAGTATCCCCGCCCTGCAAGCCGCCCTGACCGCCCTGAAACCGGGCGGTATTCTGGCGGCGGTTTTATACAGCGGGCAGGTCATCGGCAGCGGCGAAAAGGAAGCGGCGCTGGCGTTTTTCCGGGCATTGCCGCTGACCCGTTACACGGTGTTGGTCTGCGAATTTGCCAACTGGGCCGACACCGCCCCGCTGCCCTGTTTTATCATCAAAAAGTAGGAGGTTCGCCCCGTTGGAGGAACAACAGTTTGCCGCCCGGTATCTGGAAGGGTTCAACCCCCAGCAGCGGGCGGCGGTGACCGCCGTGGAAGGTCCGGTCCTGCTGCTGGCGGTGCCGGGCAGCGGCAAAACCACCGTGCTGGTGAACCGGCTGGGATATATGGTCCAGTGCTGCGGTATTGCGCCGGAGCAGATCCTGACCATGACCTATACCGTAGCCGCCACCCAGGAGATGCGCAGCCGCTTTGCCGCCCGGTTTGGCGCCGAACTGGCCGAGCGGATGCAGTTCCGCACCATCAATGGCCTTTCGGCCATGATTTTGCAGTATTACAGCCGCCGCTACCAGCGCCAGCAGCCCCAGCTGATCACCCGGGAATCCGACCTGACCCCGCTGCTGATCCAGATCTACCAGCTGGTAAGCGACGATTACCCCACCGAAAGCACCCTGAAGGAACTGCGCACGGCCATCACCTACATTAAGAACATGGCCCTGGATGAAGAAGGCATTGCCGCCCTGGAAACCGACCTGCCCGATCTGCCCGATTTATACAGCCGCTACCAGAGCGAATTGAAGCGCCGGGGCTGGATGGACTACGACGACCAGATGGTATTTGCCCTGCAAATTCTGCGGGCCGTTCCGGCGGTGCTGGCCCGGTTCCAGGAGCAGTACCGCTTTTTCTGCGTGGATGAATCCCAGGATACCTCCAAGATCCAGCACGAGATCATCCGCCTGTTGGCCCAGAAGTCCCGCAACCTGTTCATGGTGGGCGACGAGGACCAGAGTATCTACGGGTTCCGGGCGGCCTATCCCCAGGCATTGATGGAATTTGAGCAGGCGTGGCCCGGGGCCCGTGTGCTGCTGATGGAAGAGAATTACCGTTCGGGGAGCGAAATTGTGGACGCCGCCAACCATTTTGTGGCCCGCAACCGGTACCGCCGCCCCAAGGTGATGCGCCCCACCTGCGGTTCCCAGGGTCCCCTGGAGATTGTACGTATCCGCCACCGGGAAGAACAGATCGAATGGCTGTTTGACCGGGTGCGCCAGGGGGACCCCCTGACCGTGCTGTTCCGCAACAACGAAAGTGCCCTGCCCCTGATCGACCTGTGTGAGCGCAACAGCCTGCCTTATCGGTTCAAGAAAAGTGACCTGACCTTTTTCAGCGACAAAATCGTGCTGGACGTAACGGACTTTTTGCTGTTTGCCCAGAACCCTTCCGACAGCGAGCGGTTCATGCGGCTTTACTACAAGCTGGGGCTGCCGGTAGCCCGTCGGCACGCCCTGTATGCCTGTTCCCAGAGTTTGCGCAGCGGCCGTCCCATTGTGGACGAATTGCAGCGCTGCCCCGAGGTAAGCCGCCGGGTACGGGAAGGGCTGGAAGATGTGCAGGCAGGGCTGGAACAGATCCCACGCCAGACCGCGGCCCAGGCACTGGAAACCCTGCGGGACCGTGTGGGGTATGGTGCTTATCTGGAGCAGAAAAAAATGGACAGCGGCAAACTGTCCATTCTGGGGTTGCTGGCAGCCCGGGAGCACACCCCCGGCCGGTTATTGAAGCGGCTGGAAGAACTGCGCAGCCTGCTGGCAGTCCACCAGGACCCGGAGGACGCGCCCCTGACCCTTTCCACCATTCATTCCAGCAAGGGGCTGGAATATGACAGCGTGGTACTGCTGGATGCATTTGACGGCATCCTGCCTGCCCAGCCCGAAGTATGCTGCCGCACCCCGGAAGAAACCCACCAATACGAGGAGGACCGGCGGCTATACTATGTAGCCATGACCCGGGCGCGCCGCCGGCTGGTATTGTTTGACTGTGCCTCCATGCCGTCTGCCTTTACCCAGGAAGTGCTCTTCAACCTGCCGGAAGCCCGGGCCGAACGGGAACGCCAGGCCGCCGAAGCGCCCCGTTTGCGGGATAAAATTACCCGGCTGTTCGCCCCGGCGGCTACCGCACCGGCCGCCAAACTGCCGCCGGTGGACTTGGGGGTACTCTCCCAGCCGGGGACCGCTGTGGAACACGCGGTTTTTGGCCGCGGCACAGTGACCGAGATCCACGGCAGGTTCCTGACCATTCAGTTTGCCGACGGAAAGGTACGCCGCCTGGACGGCCCCACGGTGGCGGAACATCATCTGCTGAACCCCATCGAAACAACCTGAACGCCAAACGCCCCGCTGCCCAAAAGCAGCGGGGCGTTTTTGGCAATTGCACAGCAGTTTTTCCGAAAGGCGGGTTCCTCCCCGGTTCAGTCGCTGCAGACCGATACCAGCGGAATGCCCAGCAGGCTTTCCCGTACACAGAGGTCGATCTCCTCCCCCGGCCGGGGCAAAGCAGCGGGGTCCTGATACAGCGAAGCGCTCAGTTCTTGCCCCTCCCACAGGAATCGTACGTCGGTAGCGTAGTTCTCCGCTTCCGGCGCCCGGACTTCCAGCACGGTTCCCTGGTCCGGGAAAGCAGGTCGTGTCAGTGCCAGGTTGAGGCTGTAACCCATGGGAAAGGCCAGCAGCACCGCCAGCACCAGCGTGGTCCGCCACTCCCGGTGCAGGGCGCGGGGGCGGCGCTTTTCGCACAGCACCGCCAGCAGCACCCCCAGTACCACACAGAGCGCAGCCAGCCGCCAGGGGTGGCTTACCAGAAACACCATAGATTCCAATACAGCCCACAGCAACGCGCCCAAGACCGGCAGGAACGTCCAGCCCAGACTGACGTGCATCCGCCGCCAGGCCGGGGTGGCAAGGATCTGCCGCAGTGCACGGCGGCGCGGCTTTGCGGGGTACTGATTCCACACAAAGATCTGCGGCCAGGCGAAATACAGCCCGAAAAAGGCCAGCGGCAACCAACAGGCCAGCAGCGAAGCCGGCTGCAGGCCCATTACGGCCATTCCCCGTACCAGTAACCACCACTGGAGCTGGCACATCACCGGCGGCAGCCAGGCAACCAGGTGCAGCCAGGGCATCATCCGGTGGACCGGGGTACGGTCCGCCTCGTCCCAGTCCAGTACGGTAAGTACCCGGGGCCAGGGATCGGCTATCTGCCTGCGCATTTCGGTGCCGGTATTGGCTACCCCCTGGGACTGCAGCCAGTCCAGCAAAGGCTCTGTGTTGATCATACCGCGGTCAAAGTGATACAGCACATTGCCCGCCGCATCGCAGACGTAGCTGCGCCCCAGCAGCGGCCGGATACGCACCATTGCGGCACGCTCCTCCACCAGACGGTGCTGCCCCAGAACATTCCAGCACTCCACACTGCCGTCCGGCGCCACAAACAGCACCTCATTGCGGAAAGCCACCAGCATGTATACCGCCAGCCCCATACAGGCAAACCCCAGAAGTGACTCTGCCAGCCACCCTTCCAGCTGCAGGCTTCCGTTTTCGGTCCGGATCATCCCTTCCGGGAGATACAGCCAGAAGAACAACGTCACCGCCAGCAGCACCACACTGCCCGGCGTTGCTTTGTCCATGTTAAAAACCGCAAGTTCTTCCGGGCGCTGCTCCCGCCGCGGGGGGCAGTCCAGCAGCAGCCAGAGCGCCAGGGGCACAGCCGCCAGCAGTACACAGACCACCCACCCGGTCCCGCGCGCCGGCCACAACCGGTTGCCCCAGAACGCCGCGCCCCCTGCCGAGGCCGCCAGCAACACCACACCGGATACCCGCTGCAGCCGCTGCCGCTTTTTTTGCCGTTGGTTCCACCGGGGCAGGTTTTCAGGGAAAGTTGTCATGATCCGCACCACCTTTTTTTGCGTCTTTTTTCCAGTATAACACAAAACCGGCCTTTGTACCCGGCAATCAGATGTAAAAAAACCGCCCCCGCGGCCTTACGGCTTGCGGGGGGGGCGGCTGCTTATGCTGTTGTTACGTCAGGCGACGTGGTTCAGCTTACAGCTGGGGACCAGCGGCAACCAGAGCCTTGCCGGCCTCGTTGCTCTCGTACTTGACGAAGTTCTTCTGGAAGCGGGAAGCCAGATCCTTGGCCTTCTCATCCCACTGAGCAGCATCGGCGTAGGTGTCGCGAGGATCGAGGATCGCGGGATCGACACCGGGCAGAGCGGTGGGAACTTCGAAGTTGAAGTAAGGAATGGTCTTGGTGGGGGCTTCGTTGATAGCGCCGCTCAGGATTGCGTCGATGATGCCGCGGGTATCCTTGATGGAGATGCGCTTGCCGGTGCCGTTCCAGCCGGTGTTGACCAGGTAAGCCTTGGCGCCGGACTTCTGCATCTTCTTGACCAGTTCCTCAGCGTACTTGGTGGGATGCAGTTCCAGGAAGGCCTGGCCGAAGCAGGCAGAGAAGGTCGGGGTGGGCTCGGTGATGCCGCGCTCGGTGCCGGCCAGCTTGGCGGTGAAGCCGGACAGGAAGTAGTACTCGGTCTGCTCCGGAGTCAGGATGGAAACCGGGGGCAGAACGCCGAAAGCATCAGCAGACAGGAAGATGACGTTCTTCGCAGCGGGAGCGGCGGAGACAGGACGGACGATCTTCTCGATGTGATCGATGGGGTAGGAAACGCGGGTGTTCTCGGTCACGCTCTTGTCGTCGAAGTCGATCTTGCCGTTCTCGTCCAGAGTGACGTTCTCCAGCAGGGCGTTGCGCTTGATGGCGTTGTAGATATCGGGCTCAGAGTCCTTGTCCAGGTTGATGACCTTGGCATAGCAGCCGCCTTCGAAGTTGAAGACGCCGTTGTCGTCCCAGCCGTGCTCGTCGTCACCGATGAGCAGACGCTTCGGGTCGGTGGACAGGGTGGTCTTGCCGGTGCCGGACAGGCCGAAGAAGATGGCGGTGTTCTCGCCGTTCATATCGGTGTTGGCGGAGCAGTGCATGGAAGCAATGCCCTTCAGCGGCAGGTAGTAGTTCATCATGGAGAACATGCCCTTCTTCATCTCGCCGCCGTACCAGGTGTTCAGGATGACCTGCTCACGGGAGGTGATGTTGAAGACAACGGCAGTCTCAGAGTTCAGGCCCAGTTCCTTGTAGTTCTCCACCTTGGCCTTGGAAGCGTTGTAAACCACGAAGTCGGGCTCGAAGTTTTCCAGTTCCTCAGCGGTGGGCTGGATGAACATGTTCTTGACGAAGTGTGCCTGCCAGGCCACTTCCATGATGAAGCGGATGCCCATGCGGGTATCCTTGTTGGCGCCGCAGAAAGCGTCTACCACGAACAGACGCTTGTTGGACAGCTCGTTGATGGCCAGCTTCTTGCAGGCATCCCAGGCTTCCTTGGAAGCGGGCTTGTTGTCGTTCTTGTACTCGTCAGAAGTCCACCACACGGTGTCCTTGGAGTTCTCGTCCATGACGATGAACTTGTCCTTGGGGGAACGGCCGGTGTAGATGCCGGTCATGACGTTGACGGCGCCCAGCTCGCTGACCTGGCCCTTCTCGTAGCCTTCCAGACCGGGCTTGGTTTCTTCGGCGAAGAGTTCGTCATAAGAGGGGTTGTACACGATTTCGGTCGTGCCGCTGATGCCATACTTGGTAAGATCCAGCTTTGCCATGTTACTATACCTCTTTCTCTATGCATTTGGCCGGGACGGTCCGGCGGCCGGCAGGGCCGCCGACCGATGCGTTGGAGGACTTCCGGCCCTCGTCCCCCACGTTACCTTTATTATACATGATTCACTGCCAAAAGCAATAATAAAAACTTTAAAAAAATTGTTACTTTTTTGGATTTTTTTCCCTTTTCGGCAGGGTTTGCGGCGTTTTTCCGCCTTTTTTGCCCTTCTGCCCGCAAATCTCCCCTGCCGCCGAACGGCGCCTATGGCTACTCTTTCCGGCAAAGCCGCGGCCTTTCCAAACCGCTTTTCCCCTGCCCTTTGCACCTCTTCTGCCTGTTCCTGCGCAAAACAAAACCACCGCTCCCCTTTCGGGTGCGGCGGTCTGTGGTTATTTTTGTCCGTAATAGGCATGGGGGCCGTGCTTACGCATATAGTGTTTGTCCTGCAAATACCGGGGGGCCGGGGCGGCGGCCGGGTCTACCTGACGGGTCAGCAGGGCCATTCTGGCCACTTCTTCCAGCACCGCGGCATGGTAGACGGCCTGGGCCGCGTCCTTACCCCAGGTAAAGGGGCCGTGGCTGCGGCAGATGACCCCCGGCACGGCCACCGGGTCGATGCCACGGCCGGTAAAGGTCTCGATGATGACTTTTCCGGTGTTCTTCTCGTAGTCCTCGTCCAGTTCCTCTTTGGTCAGGTGACGGGTACAGGGTACCGCCCCGTAGAAGTAGTCGGCGTGGGTGGTGCCGTAGCAGGGAATGTCCTGCCCGGCCTGGGCCCAGGCTACGGCGTAGGGGCTGTGAGTGTGCACAATGCCGCCCAACGTGGGGAATGCCTTGTACAGTTCCAGGTGGGTTTTGGTATCGCTGGAAGGGTTCAGTTTTCCTTCCACCCGGTTGCCGTCCAGATCCAGCACCACCAGATTTTCCGGCGTCAGTTCGTCGTATTCTACACCGGAGGGCTTGATGACCACCAGACCTTTCTCCCGGTCGATGCCCGACACATTGCCCCAGGTATAGGTCACGAGGTTCCGGCGGGGCAGTTCCATATTGGCTTCATAGACCTGTTTGCGCAGGGTTTCCAACATAGCGGGCAAATCTCCTTCCGGGTGTTTTTTCAGAGCGTCACTTCCCCGACGAGCATGCTGCCCGCCGTATCGATGGCATACACGGTATATTTCTGCGGCTTTTCTCCTGCTTCCAGCCGCAGGCCGCCCAGTTCCGGTTCCACAAAATGGAAGGTGCGGTGGGCGGTAGTGGCATGGGGCCGTTCATCGGG
Source organism: Gemmiger formicilis (assembly GCF_016901605.1). GTDB lineage: Bacteria > Bacillota > Clostridia > Oscillospirales > Ruminococcaceae > Gemmiger > Gemmiger formicilis_B. The sequence goes on along the minus strand of NZ_JACJKP010000039.1, from coordinate 9,635 downwards.
GACGCTCCAGGCCAGCACACCGCCGTTTTCGCAGAAATCATCCCCCAGCAGGTGCGCTTCGCCGTTGATATAAAAGCGGAAAATGCCCGGGGCCGTAGCGCCCGCCGGGCGCACCCACACGCTGCCGCGGGCAGGCCCTTTATGTTTGTCGTCCACCTTGCTGGGGCGCATCAGCAGCGCCACATTATCCCACGCCACCAGGAAATCATCCAGCGGCATCTGGGTTTCGGCGTCAAAGTCCTGTTCCCCGGCCCAGGGGTCACACAGCAGCACCTGGGGCGTACCGCCCGTGGTGCTGAATCCCCGCACCGACACATACCGCCGTTCCGGCCAGCCTGCGGCCACCTGTGCCGGGGTGGAATCCAGCGCCACCACGGTGCCGTACCCCTGCCGGGCTTCCTCCCGCAGGGTGCCAAGGCCGCACCAGGCCACCCAGGTGGGGAATCCCCAGCAACCGGCAGCCGCCGCCGCAAAGCCCAGGTTGCGTACATCCTGGCCGTCCGGGGTACGCCAGTCCCGCAGGGCCTGGGCAAATTCTTCGGGCAGCAGGTCCGCGCCCCAGCGGTTGGTCAGGCTGACCAGGCTGATAGCCAGATCCATCCAGGACCGCAGCGCCGGAGCGCGCCGGGGCACCACATAGGGCATCAGGTGCAGGCCGCGGTTCACAGGCCGTCCCCGGGCCGGAATGACCCCGGTAGCCCGTACACTGGCCCCCAGCAGCCGCACAGCGGGGGTGATCTTTTCAAATTTGGTATACAGATAGATGCGCAGCTGTGCCTGGGTGGCACGTTTGCTTTCCAACCGCACCATATCGGCCCCCACGCGCAGCGGACCGCGCTCCTGCATGGGCACGCCTTCCCGGCGCAGGTAGGGGCTCCATTTGCCAAAACTGATCCAGGCCGTCCAGTTGCCGTCCACCAGCACACGGGCCTGGGCTTCCACTGCGGTGCCGGAGGGCGAAACCGCATTCCAGCTGACCCAAAGCGCATCAAACAGCGGCATGGGAATAGGCGCGCTGGTATAACAGCCGTAGGGCACGTAACTGCCCTGTACAAGGTCCAGCACGATGCAGCCGTCCGCCACCGTGACGTTATCCAGTTCACCGCGCATAAACGCCTCGGTGTCACGCAGCAGCAGGGTGTTTTTTTCCATACAGGCACCGTCCTCTCCACGGTTCGGTGGAATTCCAATCTTTCTTTAATGATACCGATTTTATACAAGGTTTTCAAGGCTGTGTTAAAATAAGTTTACAAATTGCCCCGGGATTTGTGGTACAATAGAAAAATCGCAAAATAAAGGAGTTGTCTTTCCTATGGCATGGGTCACCAAATCCACCGATGAACAGTATACCCCCGAACCGCCCCCGCGCGAATACACCAAAAAAGAGAAAGCCGCCAACTGGTGGCACTACCACAAAATGATCGTAGCCTTGGTGGCGATCATTATTGTATTGATTGCCTGGATCGCCCACGATATGCTTTCCCAGGTAGACCCCGACTTGCAGGTAGCCTACGTGGGCCCCGCTTCGATGCCCACCGATACCGTGGAAGCCCTGCAGGAGGCCCTGACCCCCTACTGCACCGACCGCAACGGCGACGGGGAAGTGATCGTGCAGGTCAAGCAGTTCAACGTCAACTATGATTCCGAAAACGACAACACCGACCCCTATATGCAGATGGCCGGGCTTACCCAGCTGAGCGCCGAACTGGCCGACGGCAGCGACCTGTACATTTATCTGCTGGCCGACCCCGCCGGGTTCCAGGAACAGACCATGGCCCTGCGGTATCTGGACGGCACGCTGCCCCCGGACGGGGAAGCCGGTGACTGGCAAAAAATGGTCTACCGCTGGACCGACTGCCCGGTGCTGACCGGCCTGGACCTGGGCACCTGCAGCACCTATGTGGATGATGCAGGCAACGAACTGCCCAATCAGGAGCTGATGACCCCTGTGTATGTGGCCTTCCGGGGCAACTGGAACGAGGAGATTCCCGAAGCCTATACCGCCGACGAAGCGATATGGAACACCCTGACTGCCGGCGCGGTATCCACCGTGGCGGAGGAATAAGCCATGCGCGCTTCGCCCCGGCTGCGGGCCTATCTGCGGCGGCTGCGCAAGCCGCCCCAGTCCCCGCCCCCACAGACGCCGCTGCCCGACAATCCCTATCACCGCTGCTTTACGGCCAACCGCAGTTTTGAGGAACTGGTGCGCCGCCCCCAACCCGGCACCACGCCCCAGTCCCCCCGCAAGTAAAGAGATTTGCCTTTTCGGCCCGCCCTGTTTCGGCAGTTTCGGCGGGTCGTTTTTCGTACAATAGTCCCGTATCACTTTTACTTAGGAAGGGACCAAATCTATGCTGCAAACTCTGGAACGAACCGCCACCACCTGGAACATTCAACCGCTGCTGCCCGTACACCGGGAAGCACTGCGCCTTTTGTGCGACGGCGGCAGCCTGCCCCTGCTGCCCCTGGACGCCCTGCGCCCCGCCCTGGAAGCCGGGCGCATTCTGGGAGATTTTGCGGGCACTGCCGCCCTGCAGGCCGCAGCGGCTCTGCTGCCGCTGTATGATGAATCGGTACTGCCCGCCAGCCTGCGCGCCGCGGGCTACGGTGCCGACGGGCAGGGGGCTGTACTGACCCCGCCCCTGCTGCGGGAACATTATACCCAGCTGCGCCAGTTTTTGCGCACAGCGCTGCGGATGGCCACCACCCGCTATGCCAGCTACCATGTGTGGGCCGTGCAGCCGCTGGACCCGGACCATCTGCCCCGCTGCGAGGATCTGTGCGCCCAGTATCTTTCGGCCGGGCTGACCCTGCGCGGGGTGCGGCCCATGGCCGGTGCCAACATGCTGATTTTTTCTGCCCGGGGACTGCCCCACTGGCGCGAACCCTACCGCCGCCTGCACCTGAATGACCCGGCACTGCCCCGCGTACTGGAACGGGGCTATGCGGTGGGAGATTTCGGCTGGGGCAGCGGCGGCATGGAGCTGATCTTGCGTTCCTGCGAATAAAACAAAAACTCCTGCGGTCAAACCGCAGGAGTCTTTTTTATTCCGCGCCGCAGATACGGTCGATTTCTTCCCATTCGTCGGGGGTAAAGGTGGTATTTTCCACCGCTTTGATGTTATCCAGAATCTGTTCCGGGCGGGAGGCGCCGATCAGCACACTGGTCACCGCCGGCTGTGCCAGCAGCCAGGCAAGCGCCATTTCCGCCAGGGTCTGGCCGCGCCGGGCCGCCATCTCGTTCAGTGCGGAGATTTTCTGCACCAGTTCGGGGGTAATGTCCTTTTCTTTCAGGTAGCGCCCGTCGGTACGGATGCGGCTGTCTGCCGGGATACCATGGAGGTACCGGTCAGTGAGGCGTCCCTGGGCCAGCGGGCTGAAGGTGATCAGTCCCCGGCCTGCCTGTACGGCCGCTTCTTTCAGGCCGTTTTCCTCCACGTTCCGGTCCAGCATGGAATACCGGTTCTGGCACAGCACAAAGGGGCAGTGCAGTTCATCCAGAATGGCCGCGGCCTTTTCCAGCGTGGGACCGTCATAGTTGGAAAGACCCACATACAGTGCCTTGCCGCTGCGCACCGCCTGGGCCAGTGCTTCCATGGTTTCTTCCAGCGGGGTGGCGGGGTCCATGCGGTGGTGGTAGAAGATATCCACGTAATCCAGGCCCATGCGTTTCAGGCTCTGGTCCAGCCCGGCCAGCAGATGTTTGCGGCTGCCCCAGTCCCCGTAGGGGCCGTCCCACATCAGATACCCGGCCTTGGTGGAGATGATCAGTTCGTCCCGGTAGGGGCGGAAATCCTCCCGCAAAATGCGGCCGAAGTTCCGCTCGGCGGCGCCGGGTTCGGGGCCGTAGTTGTCGGCCAGGTCAAAGTGGGTGATGCCGTGGTCGAAGGCCGTACGGCACATGGCACGCATGGTTTCGTAGGGGGTGGTGTCACCGAAATTGTGCCAAAGTCCCAGCGAGACCGCGGGCAGGCGCAGGCCGCTGCGGCCGCAGCGACGGTAGGGCATGGTATCGTAACGTTGGGAAGCTGCCTGGTACATAGTGGGTACCTCCTGTCTTGTTTTCCTCATTGTACCCTCTGCCGTGCGGCCGGTCAAGCGGGGGTGTTGTTCTTTTCTTGCAAGAAAAGAACCAAAAGAACTCTCATAAAAAATCTCCTGCGGGGGCGATGCCCCCACAGGAGATTTTTGTTGGGAATTTCTTCGGTTCCTTCTTTGCAAAGAAGGAACAGCCCCCGTCATTTGCCGGCCAGCAGAATGGCCAGGACGGCTTTTTCCACATGCAGGCGGTTTTCCGCTTCCTCAAAGATTTCATCGGCGTGCTGCTCAAACACATCGGTGGCGATTTCCTCGCCCCGGTGCGCCGGCAGCGGATGCTGCACCATACAATCGGGTTTGGCCAGTGCCATGCGGGCAGTGTCCAGGGTATAGCCGGTAAAATCCCGTTGGCGGCGCTCGGTTTCCCGCTCCATGCCCATGCTCACCCACACATCGGTAAACAGTACATCGGCATCCCGGGCCGCTTCGTCCGGGTCGGTGACCAGCTTGAAGGCATCGCCGTACCCCTTTGCCTGCATCAGCACATCGGCCGCCGGGCGATATCCCTTGGGGCAGGCCACCGTGACCTGCATGCCCACAGCCAGACACCCCACGATCAGGCTGTTGGCCATGTTGTAGCCGTCCCCGATAAAGCCAACCCGCAGCCCTTCCAGCCTGCCCTTGTACTCCCGTACCGTCATCAGGTCGGTGAGTACCTGCAGGGGATGGGCATAATCGGTCATACCGGACACCACCGGCACCCCGCTGTACTGGGCCAGGGCATCCAGATCGGTCTGCTTGTAGGTACGGCAGACGATGGCGTCATAGTACCGGCCCAAGACCCGGGCGGTATCCTGAATAGGTTCGCCCCGGGCAGTCTGCAGATCGTTGGCGCTTAAGTAAGTGCCCAGGCCGCCCATCTGGTAGATGCCCACCTCCAGGCTGGTACGGGTCCGGGTGGAATGCTTGGCAAACATCAGGGCAATGGCCTTGCCTTGTAAATCCTTGGGGTCGGTGCCTTGTCTGTGCAGGCGCTTGTATTCATCGGCCACATCCAGGACGTGCAGAATCTCCTCCCGGGTAAGGCCGCCCAGTTTCAACAGATGTTTCATCACAGTTTCTCCAACACGGTGCGCAGAATGGCGAGGGCCTTGTCCACGTCCTCCTGCGTCAGGATCAGCGGCGGCAGCAGCCGGATGCGGGTCTTGGCCGTGAGTACCAGCAGCCCCGCCTGCTCACAAGCGGTACGCACCGCGGCGGCGGCAATCCCCTCTTCCAGCGCAATGCCCACCATCAGGCCCAGACCGCTGACTTCCGTTACATGGGGCAGGGTCTTGAGGCCTGCCCGCAGGGTTTCGGCCAGGGCACGGTCCTTTGCCAGCAGGTCGTCGGTGAGTTCCTTCATCACCGCCAATGCCCCCGCACAGGCCACCGGGTTACCCCCAAAGGTGGAACCGTGGCTGCCGGGGCCCATGTGGTCGGCCACCTTGCGGTTCATGACCACCGCGCCGATGGGCAGACCGCCGCCCAGGCCCTTGGCCAGGGTGACGATATCCGGATGCAGGTCAAACTGCTCGCAGGCCAGGAAGGTACCGGTACGGCCCACGCCGGTCTGGACTTCGTCCACCACCAGCAGAATGTCCCGTTCCTTGCAGAACGCGGCCACTTTGGCCACATAGTCTTTGTCCAGGGCTACCACACCGCCCTCGCCCTGGACCAGTTCCAGCATCAGGGCGCAGGTTTCGCTGTCGGCAGCAGCTTCCAGGGCGGCAAAGTCCCCGGCAGGTATGTAACCGAACCGCTCCGGGAAAGGCCCGAAATCGTGGTGGAACACATCCTGGCCGGTGGCAGTCAGGGTAGCCAGGGTACGGCCGTGGAAGGAGTTGACCAGCGTCAGCACCTTGTTGCGCTCCGGGCCATAGGTATCCACGCTGTATTTGCGGGCGGCTTTGATGGCCCCCTCGTTGGCCTCGGCGCCGGAGTTGCCGAAGAACACCGCATCCAGACCGGTGCGGCGGCAGATCTCTTCCGCCAGGGCGCCGCAGGGTTCGGTGTAATACAGGTTGGAGGTATGCTGCAGCGTGCCTGCCTGGGCGCTTACCGCTGCCACCCAGGCCGGGTGGCAGAACCCCAGGGCGTTGACCCCGATGCCCGAGGTAAAGTCCAGATACTGTTTGCCCTCGGCATCCACGGCGACCATACCGGCGCCGCTGACCAGCGCCACCGGGCTGCGGCCGTAGGTGTGCAGCACATGGGCGTCATCCCGCTGCATAATGGACCGGGTATCCATGGCAAAGCCTCCTTTCAGCGATTGCCGCGGCGGTAGAACATGGTGCCCGCGCCGCGGTCAGAGAACATTTCCAGCAAAATGGAATGGGGCACCCGGCCGTCGATGATGACGGCTTCGTGTACGCCCTTGTAGATGGCTTCGGCCATGCCTTCGATCTTGGGCAGCATGCCCCCGGCAATGACCCCCGCCTGTTTGTAACCCTCGATCTCGGAAACTTCCACCTCCGGGATCAGGGTGGACTCGTCGTCCTTGTCGTAGAGCAGGCCCACAATATCGGTCATGCTCACCAGCTTTTCGGCGTGGAGGGCAATGGCGATTTCCGCGGCAGCGGTATCGGCGTTGATGTTGTAGGGTACGCCGTTGCCGTCCATGCCCACGGTGGCGATCACCGGGATAAAGCTGTCCGCCAGCAGGTGGTCGATCAAAGTGGTGTCCACCCGCTCGATCTCGCCCACATAGCCCAGGTCCACATCCGCCTTGCGGGAGCAGGTGATCATATGGCCGTCCATGCCGCAAAGGCCGACGCCGCGGCCCTTGAGCAGGGCCACCAGGTCCTTGTTCACCTGGCCCGCCAGCACCTGCTGGACAATGCCCATGGTTTCTTCGTCGGTGTAACGCAGGCCGCCCACAAACTTGGATTCCTTGCCCACTTTTTTGAGCATCTGGTTGATGGCGGGGCCGCCCCCGTGGACCAGCACCACCCGCACGCCCAGCAGCGTCAGGGTGACCAGGTCGTTCATGACGGCCAGTTTCAGCTTGTCATTGACCATGGCGTTGCCGCCGTACTTGATGACCAGCGTTTTGCCGTGGTATTTCTGGATATAAGGCGTTGCTTCGCTGAAAAGCAGCGCCATCTGTTCGTTTTTCATGAACCTGTCCCCTTTGCTTTTCAGGTGCGGTAGTCGCCGTTGATCTTCACGTAGTCGTAAGTCAGGTCACAGCCCCAGGCCTTGGCGGTCACATCGCCGCAGCCCAGGTCCACCAGAATCTCGATCTCGTCCTCTTTCAGGACCTTGGCAGCTTCCTCCTCGCTGTAGGGGTGGTAAGCGGCGTTCTCGCAGACGAAGACCTCCCCTGCCCGGCTCTTGAGCCGCACGGCGGTCTTGGAGATATCAAAGTCCCCGGGGGTGTAGCCAATGGCGCAGAGTACCCGGCCCCAGTTGGCATCGGCGCCGAACATGGCAGCCTTGAAGAGGGTGGAGTGGATGACGCTCTTGGAAACGGCGCGGGCGGTGGCCAGGTCCGGCGCACCGGTGACGGTACATTCCAGCAGCTTGGTGGCGCCTTCGCCGTCGGCGGCCAGTTCCCGGCAGAGGTGCTCCGCCACGGCGGTGAGAGCCGCCACAAAGGTATCGTAGTCAGCGGTATCGGGCAGCACTTCGGCCCCGGCCAGGCCGGAAGCCAGCAGCAGCACCGTATCGTTGGTGGAGGTATCGCCGTCCACCGAGATCTGGTTGAAGGTAGCCGGCACCACGGTGGACAGCGCCTTCTGCAGCAGGGCAGGCTCCACCTTGGCGTCGGTGGTCATGAACAGCAGCATGGTGGCCATATTGGGGTGGATCATGCCGGAGCCTTTTGCCATGGCACCGATGTGGCAGGTCTTACCGCCGATGGTGAAGGCCACCGCGTACTCCTTGGGGTGGGTATCGGTGGTCATGATGGCGGTGGCGGCGTCGTGGCTGCCTGCTTCGGTGGCAGCCAGCTTGGCGGCGGCTTCGGGGATGCCCTTTTCAAAAGGAGCCAGCTCCATGGCCTGACCGATGACACCGGTGGAGGAAGGCAGTACGTCTTTGGCGTCGATGCCCAGGGCCTTAGCCACCAGGTCACAGGTATCCTTGGCCAGCTGGATGCCATTGGGGGCGCAGGTGTTGGCGTTGCCGCTGTTCACAAGAATGGCCTGGGCGTAGCCGTCCTGCAGATGTTCCCGGTCCACCGTGATGGGGGCGCCGTAAACCTTATTGGTGGTGTAGCAGCCGGCGCCCGCACAGCGCACGTCCGCTTTGATCAGCGCAAGATCCAGCTTGGAATGGTTGCGCCGGATGCCGCAGTGCACACCCGCGGCCGAAAAACCTTTGGCGGCACAGACACCGCCCGCAACAGGCTGAAACATTTCCATGGCTCTTTTCCTCTCTCTCACTTTCCACGATCTATTCGTTTACAGGGCCAGACCCGCACATTCGTCCAGTCCCAGCATCAGGTTCATGCACTGCACCGCCGCGCCCGAGGAACCTTTGCCCAGATTGTCAAACAGGCTGATCAGCTGCATCTGGGTGCCTTCGGGGTTGGTCAGGCAGAAAATTTCCAGCCGGTCGGACCCGGCCAGTTTGTTGGACGCCAGGAATCCGCCGTCGGTCCCCTCGCACAAGGGGTGTACCGAGATCATTTTGGCTCCGGCATAGTAGGTGGCCAATGTATCGGCCACCTGGGCGGCGGTCAGGCCCAGGGCTTCCAGATCCAGGGGGATCATGGTTTCCATACCGGCGTAGTAATCCGCCACAATGGGCACGAAGTTGGGCGCACATTCCAACCCCGTGATGGTTTTCATTTCCGGCAGGTGCTTGTGGTGCAGCGCCAGCCCGTAGGGGCGCGGGGCGTTCAGGGCCACGTTCTCCCGGGGGGCCTCATATTCGGCGATCATCTTTTTGCCGCCGCCGGAATAGCCGGTCAGGCTGTAGCAGTTCAGATGCAGATTTTTGGGCAGCAGGCCCTTTTCCACCAGCGGGGCCACCGGGGCGATAAACCCGGTGGCGTGGCAGCCCGGCACCGCCACGCGGGTGGCGGCGGGCAGCCTGGCCCGGGTATCGCCCAGTTCCGGCAGGCCGTAGAGCCAGTCGGGGTTGGTACGGTGGGCGGTGGAGGTGTCCAGCACACGGACATCGGGCCGCAGCAGCGGCACCACCTCCCGGGCGGCATCGTCCGGCAGGCAGAGGAAGGAGAGGTCACTCTCGTTGATGACGGCAGCCCGGGCATGCACGTCCTTGCGGTCAGCCTCCGAGATGGTCAGGATTTCAAATTCCGGGCGGGCGGCCAGCCGGTCGGCAATGCGCAGGCCGGTGGTACCGGCGGAACCATCCACAAAAATCTTATACTTTGCCACAAAAACACCTGTTTCTTTGTTAGGCTTGGAGTTTTTCTTTTACCAGTTCGATCTGCTTGAGCACGCTGGCCTTGGTGGGGCCGCCGTAGCTGGTGCGGCCCTCGCAGCAGGTGGTCAGGTCGATGGCATGGTACACATCTTCCTCAAACAGATCACTGTACTGCTTGAACTCGTCCAGGGTCAGTTCTTCCAGCGTTTTGTCGGCGGCAA
>NZ_JACJKP010000380.1 GCF_016901605.1 Gemmiger formicilis | reverse complement strand
GCAGGCCGCCAGAAACATCTTTGAGAAATACGAGATGTGCAGCAAAATCTACTCCCGGCAGTGGCAGCAAGGGAAATCCATCGAGCAGCTCACCGTGGCTGGTTGATGTTTCTACCATAACAAATCCAGAAAGAAAGGTCGTTGAGTCTTATGAGTAAAGTTGCAGTTGTGTATTGGAGCGGCACGGGAAACACCGAGGCCATGGCCATGGCGGTGGCCGAAGGCGCCAAAGGCAAGGGCGCCGAGGTGTCTGTGATCACCGCCGCGGAGTTCTCACCGGAGCAGGTCGGCGAATATTCCGCCATCGCCTTTGGCTGCCCCTCCATGGGGTCGGAGCAGCTGGAGGAAAGCGAGTTCGAACCCATGTTCACCGCCTGTGAGGGCAGGCTGAGCGGGAAGAACATCGCCCTGTTTGGCTCCTACGGCTGGGGTGACGGCGAATGGATGCGCAGCTGGGAGTCCCGCTGCAACGACGACGGCGCCAATCTGGCCTGTGAAAGCGTGATCTGCAACGAGGCTCCGGACGATGACGCTCTGGCGGCCTGCCGCGAGCTGGGTGCGTCGCTGGCCTGACAAAAGCACCGTAGAAGGCAGGAGGCGAACCGTTCGTCTCCTGCCTTCTCTCTGGTTCCCCGGTCAGCATAGGT
>NZ_JACJKP010000379.1 GCF_016901605.1 Gemmiger formicilis | reverse complement strand
GCCGGATGTTGGCCTGCGCCAGCGCCATCCGGGCACCGCCGCCAATGCCGCCGCAGATCAGCGCATCCACCTGCAGCGCTGCCAGCAGCCCGGCCAGCGCGCCGTGGCCGCTGCCGTTGGTATCCAGCACCTGGGACGAAACGATCTTGCCGTCCTGCACATCATAGATCTTGAACTGGGCGGTATGGCCGAAATGCTGGAAGATCCGGCCGTTTTCATAGGTAACTGCAATTCTCATGATAAACGCTCCTTTTGCTGTTTCCTGCAACGATTTTTCTGTGCGGCTGACGGGGCCTTCACAGGCCCGGGGCCCCGCATCTGCTCCCGGAAGGTCCGGAACATTCCCTGCTTCATATTCTTACACATGATGTCCTGCACATCCCGGGCGGTGATACGGTCCTCATAGCGGAACCACCAGCGCACCAGCGTCATCATGTCGGAGGCAAAAAGCCGGGCATACAAATCGGCGTAGGGGTCGGGGCCTTCCCTGCCGGCGGGCAGCGTTTCCAGAATGGCGTCGTGCACCAGGTCCACCATCCGGCCAAAGACGTTTTCCTCCAGGGGAATGGACCACAGCAGGGTGTATTCCGCCTTGTGCCTGTGAAGGAATTTGAGGGTGTTCTCGAAATTTTTCTGGTAAAGCAGGTT
>NZ_JACJKP010000378.1 GCF_016901605.1 Gemmiger formicilis | reverse complement strand
GCAGGCGACGTGATTGTTCATGTGACGGTCAAGAAAGATGCTGTCTTTGAACGGGATGGCTACGATGTATATGTACGTGTCCCCATTACCTACTCTCAGGCAGTGTTGGGCGCCGAGATCGAGGTTCCCACCGTGGATGGCAAGGTGGCCCAGCGGATTCCCGAAGGAACCCAGAGCGGTACCAAGTTCCGCCTGCGGGGCCAGGGCATCCAGTACCTGAACGGCCGTGGCCGTGGCGATCAGTATGTGATCGTAGAGGTGGAAATTCCCAAAAAGCTCAACCGTACCCAGCGTGAGGCCCTCAAGGCATTTGAGGACAGCCTCAAGGAAGAAAACTACGAAAAGCGCAAGGGCTTTTTCAAGAACCTGCGTGACCGGTTTACTTCCTGATTCCTATACAATTACAGCGGGCCGTCCCGGTAAGGGGCGGCCCGCTGTTTTGGGTGCGTCGTTTGGGTACAATAGAAGAAAAACAAACAGAAAAAGAGCAGCTCGCAAGAGCTGCTCTTTTTTGCACGTTTTGGATGCCGGGGCGATTAGTCGCTCACGTAGGGCATCAGCGCCATATAACGGGCACGCTTGATAGCGACCGTCAGCTCACGCTGATGGAACGCGCAGGTACCGGTCACACGGCGGGGAATGATCTTGGCGC
>NZ_JACJKP010000377.1 GCF_016901605.1 Gemmiger formicilis | reverse complement strand
TGTTTGAGCCGGTGCGGCACCGCATGGATAAGCCCCGGGCGCTCCACTATATCCGCCAGCTCAACCGCTATCATATGGCAGGATTTGAGACAATATTTCATCCTGAAAACTTCCGGTAGTGCAAAAGGCCGCTTTCCCGGCGGCCTTTTCATAGAACCAAAGGTTAGCAATAACTAACTAAAGGAGGCTTATTTATGCAGAAAACGCAAAGTCCGCTGCTGCGGCTGTGGCAGCTGGGCAGGGAACATCACGGCGGCCTGATTGCCGCCATCTTCTGCGCGGTGGCGGGTGTCCTACTGGGGCTGCTGCCGTATCTCTCAGCGGGGCGTATCCTGGTAGCGCTTTTGACCGGGCAGCGGGACTGGAACTTCTATCTTCTGTGGTGTATGGTGGCCCTGGGGGGCTATCTGGCCAAAACCCTGCTTTACAATCTGGCACTTTCCCTCTCCCACAAGGCCACCTTCCAGATCCTGCGGGACATCCGGAAGATGGTTCTGTCCAAAATGCCCCGCTTACCCTTGGGAGACATTCTGGACACCTCCAGCGGACGGCTCAAACAGATCGTGGTGGATCAGGTGGAGAGTATGGAGACGACGCTGGCCCACCTGCTGCCAGAGATGACCTCCAATCTGCTGGCGCCGGTATGCGTTCTCGTGTATCTG
>NZ_JACJKP010000376.1 GCF_016901605.1 Gemmiger formicilis | reverse complement strand
CAGCCCCGCCAGGGAATGATAATTCAGTTCTTCCGGCATCGTTTTGCTCCTTTGTTATTGGGGCAGCAGGGTGACGCAGAGCATCACGTCCGGCAGCTGCCGCACACGGCAGGCCAGGGCTTCGTCCAGACCGCCGTCCATCTCGATGGTCATCACCGCCACGCCGCCTTTCTGGCGGCGGGACAGGGAAAAGTTGCAGATGTTCACGCCGCGGTCGGCCAGCAGGTCGGTGACTTCGGCAATGACGCCGGGGCGGTCCCGGTGCTGTACGATCAGGCTGGGGTGCTGGCCACTGATGTGTACCGGCATTCCGTTGATGGCGTCGATCACAATGTTGCCGCCGCCGATGCTGGAACCCCGCACCGTCAGGGTGCCGCCGCTGCGGCCGGTCAGGGTCAGCACGGCGGTGTTGGGGTGGGATTCGGGAAGGTCGCCGGTGGTCAGGGCAATCTCCAGCCCCTGTTCCCGGGCCAGCCGGGGCGAAAACCGCAGCCGGGGATCATCGGGGGCCATGCCCAGAATACCGGCGATCAGCGCTTTGTCGGTGCCGTGGCCTTTGTACGTCTTGGCAAAACTGCCGTACAGTTCGATCCGGGCGGCCACCGGCTCGTCCTGCAAAAGCTGCCGTGCAATGCGGCCGATCCGGGCGGCGCCTGCCGTGTG
>NZ_JACJKP010000375.1 GCF_016901605.1 Gemmiger formicilis | reverse complement strand
ATCAAAATCTTTAAAACACCTGACGGATATGAATCCATGGTTCAGCGTGTATACCGGCAGATTACGGAAGTTGATCCCGAAGCTTGTGTTACCATCGCAACCAGCAAAACGCAGGTCAGCTCTATTCACAATCAGCTGGGGGATGCCGTAGGCGTCTGTGTGGAACCCTGCCGTCGGGATACTTTCCCTGCTATCGCGTTGGCAACGGCCTATTTGCATGATGTAAAAGGCGTTTCTTTGGAAGAACCGGTGGTTGTCTGCCCGGTGGACCCCTATGTAAACAATGACTATTTCGAAGCGTTGAAGCAGTTATCCTCACTGGCAGCGCAAGGAAAAGCCAACCTTTCCCTGATGGGAATTGAACCCACTTATCCCAGCGAAAAGTACGGATATATTATTCCGGAAACCGCAGAGCCAGTCAGCAAGGTCAAGACTTTCAAAGAAAAGCCGGACGCAAAAACTGCCGCAGTCTATATTGAGCAGGGGGCACTGTGGAATGGCGGTGTGTTTGCTTACCAACTGCAGTATGTGTTGAAGCGGGCACACGAACTGATCGAGTTTACCGATTATCAGGATTTGTTCCGTAAGTATGAATCGTTGACCAAAATCAGTTTCGATTATGCTGTGGTCGAGAGAGAATCGGAAATTCAGGTTCTGCGTTTTGC
>NZ_JACJKP010000374.1 GCF_016901605.1 Gemmiger formicilis | reverse complement strand
GGCAAAGGCCACATAGGGGTCCTGACGGTAGTTTTCGCCCCAGGCCACCAGCCCTTTCATGGGGTTGGTGACGGGTTTGGGCCCCGCCGGGATCTCTGCCGACACCAGAGGAACCCGCACCCGCAGCAGGGCAACAGCCCCCAGTGCCAGCCCCAGCAACAGCAGCGGCAGCAACTTGCGAGCCCGGGTCATGCTTCCAGGTTGCCGCGGTACTCCACCAGCGTGACATCCTGCACGCCGTCGATGTTCTGTACCGGCTGGGTGATGTTCAGATTATCGGTTTTCAGGTAGAGTTCCATGGTCAGTTCGGTGGACCCGCCCTTGACCACCTTGGACCGGAATTTGCCGGGCTGTTTGTGCAGGCAGCGGCGGACGGCCTCCTCCACATCGGGGTCGGAACAGTAGGTCACAATGAGCACATAGGTGCCCGCCCCGCCCTTGATCCGTTTGAGAAACACCAGCGCCAGCGTGACCACCACCCAGGCCACAAAGGCTATGTAATAATACTGGGCGCCGATGGCAATGCCCGAGGTGATGGCCCAGAACAGAAACATCAAGTCCAGCGGATTTTTGACGGCGGTGCGGTAGCGCACAATGCTGAGAGCGCCTACCATGCCCAGGGAGAGGGTAATGTTGGTGCTGATGGTCACAATGATCACCGCCACC
>NZ_JACJKP010000373.1 GCF_016901605.1 Gemmiger formicilis | reverse complement strand
ACGGTGCAGCTGTTTTTGTCGTCGTTGTCCCAGCCGCGGCGGCCCACCGCCTGCAGAATATCCATGGCCGCCTGCTCGTCCGCCACCACGCCGTCTGTGGCCTGCAGTTCCTGGTACAGGCGGTCGTAGCGGTCGGCGCCCTTCTTGTTTTCGGCGGGCACCCCATCATAATAGCCGGGCTGCAGCACGAAATTGGTCACCACCTGGTAATTGCTGGCGGCTTCCCGTTCGCCGATGGCGCTGTCCTGGTCGTTGTAGACCACTTTCAGGGTGCGCTGGCTGCCGTCGTTGTCGGTGGTGTCCACGGCGCTGTCGTTGGTCCATTCCAGAATGGCACTCTTGCCGGTGGCATCGGCCACCATGTAATGATAGGAGGTGTTGGCCGAGTCGTGCAGGTCATAGCTGGAAGCGATCTCCACCGCTTCCTCCACGCTGTCGGCGTAGTCCAGGATCAGCCGCAGCAGGGTGGTGGAGGTAAAGTCCGGCTTGTCGGTGTCCTGGCTGGTGGCCACGGTTTCCTCGCCGCCCTGGTAGGTCATGTAGATGCCGCAGCTGACGCCCGCGTCATTGATGCCGTCCAGCGGGGCGTAGGGGGCCGCCAGGCAGATGACCTTGTCCATCAGGCCGGTCATATCCTGGTCCACGTCAATGCCCAGGAACTGCAGG
>NZ_JACJKP010000372.1 GCF_016901605.1 Gemmiger formicilis | reverse complement strand
CCGGCGGGCAATACCTTGCTGTTTGCGGGCTTGATCATTGTGGGCCTGGGCTGCGCACCCATTTACCCCAGCATCATTCACGAAACACCGGCCAATTTCGGGCGCAACCTCAGCATGTCCATGACCGGTGTGCAGATGGCGGCCGCCTATGTGGGCACCACGCTGCTGCCGCCGTTCTTCGGGTTGCTGGCCCAGCATATCAGCATGGGACTGTTCCCGTGGTACCTGCTGACGGCGTTGATTCTGATGACTGTTTCGTCCGAGGCAATGCACCGCAAGACGGCGGCGCATCGGGCGGCCAATCCCGGCGTGTGAGAAACGGTATTCCGGGGAAATTCACCCCCATAAGAGCAAAACAGAAACAGGAGGAGGGTCCTTATGCAGAAATGCAGCCTTTGCGGCGGCAAGGTCGTCAATGGACGGTGCCAGGATTGCGGCATGCCCATTCCGGACGAAAAACGCTACACCCTGCGCAGCGAAACCGCCCATACCCATGAGGTCAACGGGGAAAAAGTCCTGCACCGTGTGCGGCAGGCACCCGGTAAAAAGCCGGTGTACACCTGCCCGCCGGAACGGTTTGGCAGGCAAAACGCATCCGGCCGCCGGGACATGGACGGAGGAAAGAACAGGAAAAAGAGCGGCGCCCAGATTGCCTGGAGTGTGATCGCAGTGATT
>NZ_JACJKP010000371.1 GCF_016901605.1 Gemmiger formicilis | reverse complement strand
CAACGCACGGTTCAGAATTCGTTTTTGCTGCGCAGCGTACAGTTTCTTTTCCGGCAATTGCACCGACGCAATCTCATCATATACACGTTTCATGGCCTTTACTCCTTTCCAAAAATCTGCAGGAACTGACGTTTTAATCGCTGACGTCCGCGGGAAAGCCGCACATTCACCGCATGTTCTTCCATATGGAGAGCTTTGCCAATTTCTCTGCCGGATTGCAAGCCGTAATACCGGCGTATGAATATTTCCCGATCCGGCGGTTGAAGTCCCTCCACAAGTTCTGCGATCAATGCTTCCGCTTCCGACTGCCTGGGTTCCACCAGTTCGTCGGCGATCAGCTCAAAATCCTCCGGCAAGGGGTCAACCGTTTCTCTCCGTAAGCACCTGTATCGGTCCAGGGCTTTGTTACGTGCCGTTACAATCAACCATGCACGCAGATTGCTGTTTTCCTCTTCCAGTGTTTCTGCATTTCGCCAGCATGTCACCAGTACATCGGACAAGCATTCTTCCACATCCCGTTCATCCGGCAAAATCCGCCTGACGATTCCATGCAGAACCCCGCCGTACCGCGAGAGGATTTCCTCCAGCCCCATTTGCGGGTCCCGCCGAAGAATTTGGAGCAAATCCTTTTCTTCATGTAACTGCATGATTTTTCTCCTCCTTCTTTATTTTGGAAAGG
>NZ_JACJKP010000038.1 GCF_016901605.1 Gemmiger formicilis | reverse complement strand
CCTGTGCGGGTGTATTATATTAGAGTGTGTAAAACTATATTGCTGCGCCCGCGCGCGGCGGAAATACAGGGGTTTTCCTATGTCTTTTTTTGAAAAATTGTTTGGTTCCTTCTCTGACAAGGAGCTCAAGCGCATCCAGCCTCTGGCTGACAAAGTGCTGGCCCTGGAACCGGAAATGGAGAAGCTGACCGACGAACAGCTGCAGGCCAAGACTGCCGAATTCAAGGAACGTCTGGCCAAAGGCGAAACGTTGGACGATCTGCTGCCCGAAGCCTTTGCCGTCTGCCGCGAGGCTGACTGGCGTGTACTGGGCCTGAAACCCTACCCCGTCCAGATTATCGGCGGCATTGTGCTTCACCGCGCCTGCATTGCCGAGATGCAGACCGGTGAAGGCAAAACGCTGGTTGCCACCATGCCCGTTTACCTCAATGCCCTGACCGGCAAAGGTGTGCATGTGGTCACCGTCAACGATTACCTGGCCCGCCGCGACAGCGAATGGATGGGCAAGGTGTATCGTTTCCTGGGCCTGACCGTAGGTCTGGTGGTCCACAGCGTGGAACCTGCCGACCGCAAAAAGGCCTATGAGGCTGACGTCACCTACGGCACCAACAACGAGTTCGGCTTTGACTACCTGCGCGACAACATGGTGGTCTACAAAGCCAACATGGTGCAGCGCGGCCACGCTTATGCCATTGTGGACGAGGTGGACTCCATCCTCATCGATGAAGCCCGTACGCCCCTGATCATCAGCGGCAAAGGCGAGGACTCCAGCGCCATGTACAAGCGCGCCGACGATTTTGCCAAGACGCTGAAAAAGAGCGTGATTGTGGAACTGGACGACAAGGTTGCCGCCGAAGAACAGGTAGACGGCGACTACGTGGTGGACGAGAAGCGCAAGACTGCCACCCTGACCGAGTCCGGTGTGCAGAAGGCCGAAGCCTTCTTCGGTGTAGAAAACCTGGCCGATGCGGACAATATGTCCCTGCGCCATTACATTGACGGTGCCATCAAGGCCCGGGGCGTTATGCACCGCGACACCGACTACATCGTCAAAGACGGCGAAGTCATCATCGTGGACGAATTTACCGGCCGCCTGATGTACGGCCGCCGCTTCAATGAAGGTCTGCACCAGGCCATTGAAGCCAAGGAAGGCGTAACCGTTGCCGCCGAAAGCAAGACCCTGGCCACCGTCACCTTCCAGAACTATTTCCGTATGTATGACAAGCTGGCTGGTATGACCGGTACGGCTTCCACCGAAGCGGACGAATTCAGCGAGATCTACGGTCTGCAGATCGTCAGCATCCCCACCAACAAGCCCCGTGCCCGTAAAGACCTGCCCGACAGCGTGTACAAGACCGTCAACGGCAAGTACAACGCGGTCATTGAGCAGGTGGCCGAATGCCATGCCAAGGGCCAGCCGGTTCTGGTGGGTACCGTCAGCGTGGAAAAGAGCGAGGCGCTCTCCAAGCTGCTGAAAAAGCGCGGCATCGAGCACAACGTTCTGAACGCCAAACAGCATGAGCGCGAAGCCGAGATCGTAGCCCAGGCCGGCAAGCAGGGCGCCGTGACCATTGCCACCAACATGGCCGGTCGTGGTACCGACATTATGCTGGGCGGCAACGTAACCTACATGGCCAAAGCAGCCCTGAAAAAGGAACTGACCAAAGCGTTGACCAAAGATCTGGATCAGCGCAAAGATGAATACGAGCACGCCAAGGCCCGCGCCAAAGCTACCGGCACCGAACTGCCCACCCCGCCGGAGGCCGATATTGACGCCAAGCTGGAATTCCTGCTCACCGAATGTGACGGCCACGCCGATACCGAGGATACCGAGGTGCTGAACGCCCGCAAGCGTTTTGATGAGCTGTGTGCCGAGTTCGAGCCGGAAATCAAGCGGGAAGCGGAGGTAGTACGTGAAGCCGGCGGTCTGTTCATCATCGGCACCGAACGCCACGAGAGCCGCCGTATCGACAACCAGCTGCGCGGCCGTGCCGGCCGTCAGGGCGACCCGGGTGCATCCCGTTTCTTCCTGAGCCTGGAAGACGATCTGATGCGCATTTTCGGCGGTGAGCGTGTGCAGGGCCTGATGGATTCCCTGGGCCTGGAAGAAGATGTGCCCATCGAGAACAAGCTCATCACCAACACCATCGAGAGCGCCCAGAAAAAGCTGGAAGCTTCCAACTTTGCCATCCGTAAACAGGTGCTGCAGTATGACGACGTCATGAACCAGCAGCGCGAAATCATCTACAAACAGCGCCAGATGGTGTTGAACGGCGAGGATATCTCGGATAAGCTTCATGAGATGATGCGCCAGAGTATCGACGATGCCTGCGCCAACTACCTCAACGGCGAGTCTGCCGATGACTGGGATTTTGCCGGTCTGCGCCGCCACTTTATGAACTGGCTGTGCCTGCCCACCGACTTCAACTACACTACGGCTCAGCTGAACGACGTGACCCGCCAGGGCATTGCCGACGAACTGTACAAGCGCGGCATGGATATTCTCACCGCCAAGGAGACCAAGTACGGTGCCCAGACCATGCGGGAACTGGAACGCATCTGCCTGCTGCGCAACGTGGACTCCAAGTGGATGGAGCACATCGACAACATGGACCAGCTCAAACAGGGCATGGGCCTGCGCGGCTACGGCCAGCACGACCCGGTGGTGGAATACCGCATCGAAGGTTTCGCCATGTTTGACGAGATGATCGCTTCCATCCGGGAGGACGCCGTCCACATGCTGCTGACCATCGAAATCCGCCAGCAGAACGCCCAGCCCAAGCGGGAACAGATTGCCAAGCCCACCGGCGAAGGTGCACCTGTCAAAGCCGGTGCCAAGGGTGCCGCCCCGGTACGGGTGACCAAGATCGGCCGCAACGATCCCTGCCCCTGCGGCAGCGGTCTGAAGTGGAAGAAGTGCACCTGCAAAGAATACCACCCCGACCTGTAATTTCAACTTTCAGCGCGCCGCCGCAAGACGGCGCGCTTTTTGCAACACGAGGTAATATCCATGAAAGCACATATCGTTCGTGAACCCCGCTGTGCCCTGTTGTGGCGCTTTGATGAAACCTGCCCTGGCTACGAAGGATTGGCCAAAGCCGCCCGCAGCTGCGGCGTAACCCTGCGCACCGTAGCCAATCCGGAGCTGGGCGGCCTTGTGGGGGATCTTTGCGCGGGTAAAGCGGCCCCTGCCGCCGCACCGCTGGCCGCCGTACCGGAACGCCCGGCCCTGATCGTAAGCGGATTAAGCCACCAGACCGGTGAACTGGGGCATTTTATCGACCTTGTGAAGGAAAGCGGCGCAGACCTGCCCCTGCGGGCCATGGTGACCCCCACCAGTAAGACCTGGACGCTTGCGCAGCTGCTGCTGGAATTGAACCGGGAACACAACGCCGTCGGTGAGGACCGCACATGAAAACCCGGTTGTATCGCACAGGCGCCGCTGTACTGGCCGCCCTGCTGCTGGGCGGCGTGGTGGTATACAGTATGCTGAACCGCAGAACCCTGTACACCACCACCTGGTTCGATCTGTTCGACACGGTTTCGGTGGTCAAGGGGTATGCCCGCAGCCAGGCAGAATGGGATGCGCAGATGGATGCGCTGCACGACGATCTGTTACATTACCACCAGCTGTTTGACATCTACAACCACTATGACGGCATGGTAAATTTGTACGACGTGAACGCACAGGCCGCCGATGATCCCGTAGCGGTAGACGAGGACCTGTACCGTTTTATGGATTGGTGTGTCAACACCATCTATCCCCTGACCGATGGTGCTACCAACATTGCCGCCGGTTCTGTGCTGAAACTCTGGCACGACGCCCGGGAAAGCGCTCCCCCCGCCCCGCCCGAAGATGAGGCCATCCAGCAGGCACTGGCGCATATCTCCATAGAAAACCTGCAGCTGGACGAACAGGCACAGACTGTCTTCTTTACCGATCCTGCCATGAGTCTGGACGTTGGTGCCGTGGGTAAAGGCTACGCCGTGGAGCAGGCTGCCGAAGCCGCCGAGGCCCGCGGGCTGGACAGCGCCCTTTTGAACATTGGCGGCAATCTGCGCGCCATCGGAGAAAAGGCCAACGGCGAAGGACGCTGGACCGTCGGGGTAGAAAATCCCTGGAACAATGACCCCGCCTATATCCAAACGGTTTCTCTGGAACCGGGATACAGTTTGGTGATCAGCGGCGATTACCAACGCTATTTTGAGTATGAGGGCGTGCGCTATGCTCACCTGATCGACCTGACCACCGGATATCCGGCCCGGTATTGCAGCAGCACGGCCATTCTGGCTCCCTCCCAGGGCGGCGGCCATGCCGATGCCCTTTCCACCGCGCTGTTCTGCTTGCCGGAAGCCCAGGGCCGCGCCGTGCTAGACGCCGCCGACGGGTACGAAGCACTCTGGATGTATGCTGACGAAACCACCGCACAAAGCGATGGTTGGCCCGGCCACCCCGCCCAATAAACACAAACAGCCACCCCGTTCGGGGTGGCTGTTCTTATTCTGTTATTCGTCCTTGCTGAGCAGGATGCGGTCATTATCCAGCTGGTGGCCCACATTCTGGGCAAAGCGCTCCAGCAGTTCCGGCACCGTCATGTGGGTGCGCTCCTCGCCGCCCACGTCCAGCACAATGCGGCCGTGATCCATCATCAGGGTACGGTTGCCCAGCGTCAAAGCGTCATGCATGTTGTGGGTGATCATCAGGCAGGTAATGTGATTTTCTGCCACAATCTTTTTGGTCAGTTCCAGCACCTTATCCGCAGTAGCCGGGTCCAGTGCTGCGGTATGTTCATCCAGCAGCAACAGTTTGGGAGTCACCAGGGTAGCCATCAACAGGGTCAGCGCCTGGCGCTGACCACCCGAAAGCAGCCCCACCGGCTGTTTCATCCTGTTTTCCAGGCCCAATCCCAGCGCCGAAAGTTTTTCGGCAAAAAGTTCCCGGTCCGCTTTGGTAATACGGGAGAAAGGCGAAGTATGCCCCGAGGCACGCAGGAATGCCAACGCCAGGTTTTCCTCAATGGTCATGTGAGGAGCGGTCCCCTTGAGAGGGTCCTGGAACATACGGCCGATGACCTTGGAACGGCGGTAATCCGGCATCATGGTAATGTCCTGACCGTCCAGGGTGATGGTTCCGGCATCGGCGATAAACTCACCGGCAATGGCATTGAACAAGGTAGATTTGCCCGCGCCGTTGGACCCCACGATGGTGGCAAAGTCCCCTGCTTCCAGATGAAGGTCCACCCGCTGCAGGGCCACCTTTTCATTCACAGTACCGGGATTGAATGTTTTGCTGATATGTTGCAGATCAAGCACGGGAAGCACCTTCTTTCTCAGCATGGGCACGGCGGCGCTTGAAGGCCGCGCGGGCCTGCAATGCCGGGGCTGCAATGGCCAGCGCAACGATCACGGCGGAAATCAGTTTCAGACATTCGGACGGAACGTTGGCCCGCAGAGCAATGGCAATGATAAAGCGATAGATCACACTGCCTGCCACGGCAGCCACCGCTTTGGTCCACAGACCACCACGGCCAAACAGGGTTTCGCCGATGATCAGCGATGCAAGACCGATGACCACCATGCCGGTGCCCAGGTTAATGTCGGCGGATTTCTGGTACTGGGCAAGCACCGCGCCGGACAGCGAAGTCATGGCATTGGCGATGCAAAGGCCAACCGTGATAGTAAACGTCGTGTTGATGGAGGAAGCCCGCACCATATCGGGGTTATCGCCGGTGGCGCGGATGGAAAGCCCCAAACGGGTCCCCAAAAAGAGGATGAGCAGCACACAGACCACCACGGTAATCAGGGCCGCCACCAGCAGTTTGTAGGGGGCGTTCTCCCCCAGCAGGCTTTGGGCTGCCGTAAAGATGGTCTTGGTTTTCAGCATCGGCACGTTGGAAGAGAATCCCATCACCGCCAGGTTGACGGTGTACAGCCCCGTGTTGGTGATGATACCGGCCAGAATGGAAGGAACCGCCAGTCGGGTCTGCAAAAACGCAGTCACAAACCCGGCCGCCGCACCGGCCAGCATGGCCAGCGGAAGCCCCAAAAACGGGTGCCCCGCCACGGCCGCCGTGGCGGATACCGCACACCCCAGCGTAAAAGCGCCGTCGGTGGTCATATCGGCGATGTTGAGCACGCGGAAGCTCAAAAACAACGCCATGGCCACAAGCGCGTAGATAAAGCCCAATTCCAGTGCACTCAGCACGGTGGCAACGGTAAACATGAGGCAGACTCTCCTTTTGATTCAATCTGACACAAAAGAGAAAAGGACGAACAGCAGTCCTTTTCTCTTCGTTTTTAATGCTGTTTATTCGGCGCTGGTGGTCACTTCCACTACCTGGGAAGCCAGGTCGTTAAACACACTGTAATCAATTCCCAGCGCGGCAGCGGTATCGGTGTTAACGGTGATGATACCGCCATCCATCACATGGTATTCAGGCACGGTGCCGGTTTCCAGCACTTCCAGCGCCATATCCGCGGTGTAGGTGCCCAGTTCGGTATAGTTCACGCCGCAGGTGGCAAAAGCGCCTGCCGTAACAAAGCTGTCGGCGCCGGTGTAGAACGGGATGCCACCCTCGGTCAGCGTTTCGGAAACAGCCGCTGCAGCTGCCATAACCACGTTATCGGTGGGGGTAAAAACTGCATCCACCTGGCCTACCAGGCTGGCAGCCGCCGTCATGATCTCGTCGTTGGTGTTGCCGGTCTTTTCAATGTAGGCAATGCCCTTGGCGTCCAGATATTCCTTGGCCTCAGCAATGGGGGTGGTGGAGTTGGCCTCGGAGTTGGAATAGAGCAGCCCCACCGTCTTGAGGTCGGGATTGACCGCCAGCATCATATCCAGAATGGACTGGGTGTTCAGCGCATCCGAAGTACCGGTCACATAGTCGATTCCGGTCAGATCCACATCTTCAGGGTTGGAAATCGCCGCGTAGATGACCGGCGTCTGGGTGGATTCACAGGCCGTAGCCATACACTGAGCTGCCAGGGTTGCAATGGGAATCACCGCATCGTACCCGTCGGACACCACCTGCGTACCGATCTGATTCAGGGTCGTGGCATCGTTCTGGCCGTTGAAATCTTTGTATTCGATGGTGATGCCCTTCTCGGCTGCTTTGGCGTCCAGTTCCGCTTCAATGGCGGTACGGATCTCATCCAGGCTGGAATGGTCCATCTGCTGCACAATGGCGATCTTGTAGCCATCGCCGGAAGATGCTTCCGCGGTGGCGGCAGAGGAACCCGTGGTGGTATCGGCAGTAGCGCCGCAAGCGGCAAGGCTGGTCATCATAGCGGCGGCGGACAGAATGGCGACGAACTTTTTCATGGTAAAACGCTCCTTTTTCTCAACAATAGGGACGGCAGGCTTTCGTGCACTGCCACAGGCAGATTTTATACGGAAAAAAGTCGCCATCGTTCTTTCAGCAAAATCATCTTCATCATTGCTCCCTCACCGATTGTTGTATAAAAGCAAAACTGCCCTTGCACAGAAGGATACCTTCCGTGCAAGGGCAGATACAAAACGATCTGTGGTGCCACCTTGCTTGCCGTGCATCATATCTAAGAACACGGCCACTCTGTAGGGAACCAACATTCCCCTGCCCTGTAACGGGAGCGCCCGTCAGCGGATACTCAGGCCAAGCCTTTTCCCCGTGCCCTCCGCGAACCATTATACTGTACCGCTTTGCATCCCCTTTCCAGCCCCGGGGACTCTCTGTAGCTGCGCTTGCAGTTTTACTTTCGCTTCACTGGTTTGAAGCATTTATACCACACTGGGTTCCATTTGTCAACGCTTTTACGGAAAAAAGTTTTTTACCAGACTTCTTCTTCCGCACTTTCTGCCGTCGCTGCGGCAATTTTATTGTCCGGATTCAGAATCAGCAGCTTTTGCGCCACTTCGGTCACATCCGCGTCGGCATCTTTCAACAGGGAATCACCATCCGCAAAGGGGCAGTCTTCTCCATCCAGTGCCAGCATCAGATCTTTGCCGGGAGTTACATATTCGCCCAGCCAGCTGCTCAGACCTTCGGCATCCCAGGCATCGCTTTCCGCATCCGGTTCAAAGGTGGCGTTGTTTTTCCACCTGCCGTACGTTACGCCGATGGAGCAGACCTTTTCTTCGTCTTCCTCCAGCAGCTGCTGCATCCGGGCAGCCAGACTGCCCTCTGTCTGCAAAGCCTGGTCGCCTTCCGCAAAAGCCAGAATCTGCTGTTCCGGATAGGCTTCCAGCACCCGCTGCAGATCATCCGCCAGCAGCTCTTCCCCATCCGTCAGCTCGCCCTGCAAACCTTCATACAGCCGCCGGGCGGTGGCGTAGTTGTCCCCCAGGTATTCTTCCATGGCCTCGGGGGATTCCTCCATGGCTTTGCGGAACCAGTACACCGTATTGCGGGTGTTGCTGCCGCCCATGGCCGTTACCGCATCACGGATTTCTTCGTCCGGCGTATTGTAGTTGCCTTCCAGCAGCAGGTTCACTGCATAAGCCACCGTGAACGAGGTCTTATCTGTGCCCAATCCGGCCGCATGCAGCATACCGGGATAACTGGCATACAGATCCTGCCACATGGTCCGCGATTCTTCCCGCTGTTCCGCCGGCAGGGTCGCCAGGTAGCGGTTCAGAGATGCCGTATCACCGGTTTGCAGGTAATCATCCAACAACATACCGGCGGCCACACCATCGGGCACCGTTACCACGCGTACCCCCTGTGCCGCCAGATATTCCACCAGCGTTTTCTGCACATCGGTATCCCGGCTGCCGCCCAGCCCCGCCATAAACAGGCGGTATTCTCTGCTGCCGAAATCGGCATCACTGAGCGGGTACGCCAAATCTACCGCATGCAGATTTCTGCGGATGTATTCATCCGCCGGGTCGCTTTCTTTCTGGCTCCAGGCAG
This sequence comes from Gemmiger formicilis, assembly GCF_016901605.1. GTDB lineage: Bacteria > Bacillota > Clostridia > Oscillospirales > Ruminococcaceae > Gemmiger > Gemmiger formicilis_B. The sequence continues at coordinate 9,810 of NZ_JACJKP010000038.1, read as the reverse complement.
AATCAGCCTCTGTCTCTTCCGTTTCTTTCCGTGCGCTCTCCGCCGAGGCTGTTTCCGGGGTTGCGGCGATGACTTCCTCGGCGGTCTTATCGTTATACAGGAAGTCCTGCAGCGCCTTGATATTCACAGCCCAGTCGGGGTCATACATCAGGCGGTTGTCCATACCGGTACGTACACCGTAGGTACCCTGCAGCGGCATGGAAAGCTGTTCCACTTCTGCCCCCAAAAACGCCGGCAGCTGTACCAGCAGCGCCGTAATTTCCGATTTGGTAAAGTTGGTCTGCACCAGCGGCAATACGGTATTGAGCAGATTGTCCAGTTCCACCACGCTGGCGTCCTTGACCTGATCCAGCACCGCTTCGATCACCGTACGCTGCCGTTCGATACGCTTCCAGTCGCTGTCGATCTTGCGAAGACGGGCATACTGCAGCGCCGTGTAACCGTCAAAGTGGTTCAGACCGGGTTCCACCTTATCCACAATGAGCATGGAGTTGGAAGGCACCTCCCAGTTAAGGGCCTTGGCTTCCAGCTCGGTGATCTCAATATCCACGCCGCCTACGGCGTCCACGATCTGCACAAAAGAATTGAAGTTCACCCGCACATAGTGATCCACCTGCACGTTGAAGCAGTCCTCCACCGTGTCCATGGTCAACTTGGCACCGCCATACCGGAAGGTGTGGGTGATCCAGTCATACTGCCCCTCGTACCCATCCAGCAGAATGGGCACACCGGTGGCGCGCTCGATGGAAACCAAACGGATCGTGTGGTCCTTGATATTCAACGACACAAGCACCAGCGCATCTGCGCGGGCATCATCGCTGAACTCGGTGGTATCCTCGGTGCCGTCCAGCTGATTCAGATGGGTGAAGGCATCCGCATCGTTGACAGCCTCGGTCCGTTCGTCGGTACCAATGAGCAGGATGTTGAGCACATCTTCATCGGCAAAGGGGCTGCCTTCCGGCATTTCCATTTCCCCGTCGTTATGTACCAGACCGGTAACATCCAGATCCTGGTCCTCGCTGGCATCAATGGTGCCGACCTCACTGACACTGCCGTCATCGTAACGCAGCAGATCCAGTTTGCCATTCACATACAAAACGCCAGCGCAAACCAGTACCACCACTACCGCCAGCACACCAATCAGGATCTTGGCCCAGCGGGGCAACTTGCGGCGGGTTGTCGTTTTCTCCGGGGCGTTGGTTTCGGTTTCCTCGGGAGCGGCGGTTTCCTCTTGCGGAGTCTTTTCTTTTTCTTCGGTAGTATTCATACAGTTCCTTTTTTTCGAAGTATACGGCGTACACCCAGGCGCAGGTCACAGGCATACCAGAGAAAGCCCAGCCCGGCAAAGAAAGTCACCCCCAGCGCACGCCAGGTAAACCATCCATGCTGGATGCTGTGGGTACGAAGTGCAACAAACCAGAGCAGTGGCAGCACGGCCACCACAGCCAGCGGTGCCGCGCGCAGAAGCGCCGCCCGGCTGCGCAGGCTGAGCACAAATACCGCCGCCAGCAGAATGACTGCCACAACAAGCGGCCAGAACAGTCCGCGGCTCTGTAATGTGTCATACACAAAGCGGAAAATATTGCCCCAGGTCAGTTCCATGCCGTGCCAGGTATCGGCAGCGGTACGGACCCCCACTTGGTGCAGCGCATCGGCAATAATATTCTGCCCGGTAATCAGACTGGCCAGCACCCATTTGCAGGCCCAGCACAGGCCGTAGCCGGTTCCCCAGCTCAGGCATCCCCCTGCTACCAGGGCACACTGTGCGCCGCCTGCACGCAAGCGCTGCTGCGGCTGCAGCAGCCAGCAGGCCAGCGGCAGCCCCAGAGTCAGTACCGGTGTAACCAGTAAATCGCAGAATGCGGTAACGACCCCCTGCGCCACAAGACACAGGCAGAGGGCATCGCTGCGCCGGGGCCGGGCCAATACCCAGGCACAGCCCCCATAGGCTACCGCAAAACAGGTGAAATATTGAATCTGATGCGGCGCCCAGAAAAAGGTCACCAGCAGCTGGCTGACCACAAACCAGACAGCCGCCCGCACACCGCAGCGGCGGTGCAGCAGCACCGTCACCCATACGAAAAGGGCCAGCAACACCAGATACTGCACCACGCGGACTCCCGCATAGGGCATAAAACAAAGCAGCGGACGCAGCCAGATCAGATATCCGTGCCAGTACCGCGCATACGAGAAGGGTTTCAGCCCGGCATCCTCCGCGGTCTGCCCGGCCTCCCGGGCTTCCAGATAGGCGGCCAGGTCTTCCCCCAGGGTTTCAAAATTATCCACGTTGTAGGCCGTATTGGTCATCATGGCGGTCAGGGGCGGGTTTTCATCTGCCGAGGCCGCTTCCATCAGCATGATGGTATCGGTATAGTTGTCCATCTGAAACAGCTTGAACCCCAAAAAAGAGGGATACAATCCCTCGTCGATCACCGTCTGGGCCGAATCTTTCAGATGTTCCCGCACCGGACCGCCGGGCAGCGCATAGGCCCCCAACAGCAGTACGAACAGCAATCCCAGCGTAACACCAAACACCGCAAAGGCGCGCAGCGCAAAGGGAGGTTTCCGGTTTTGTGCAACCGGCATGACTTCACCCCACTCTCCTAGAAATACTGATTTATTATACGGCAAAAGGGCCACGGTTTCAACCGCAGCCCTGTGAAATCTTGTCACAATTTGTAACTTTTTTCAGACAGCGTCCGCCTGCCGGGATACCGAAAGTACAATGCCCATCTCGCCCAACAGCATCATCAGACTGGTACCGCCCGAGGAAAAAAATGGCAGACTGATACCGGTATTGGGGATGGTATTGGTCACTACCGCAATGTTGAGCACCGCCTGCAGAACCACCTGTACCACAAAGCCCACCACCAGCAGTGCTCCGAATTTATCCCGGGCACGCACCGCAATGGAAATTCCCCGCAACAGCAACAGAAGAAAAAGGATGACCACCAAAGCAGCGCCGATGAAACCCAGCTCCTCGCACAAAATGGAAAAGATAAAGTCATTCTGAGGTTCCGGTACATAAAGATATTTCTGGCGGCTGTTGCCCAGCCCCAGCCCGGCGATCCCGCCCGAGGCAATGGCATACAGGCTTTGGATGGTCTGGTGCCCCTCCCCCAGCGGGTCTGCGAAAGGGTCCCGCCAGGAGATCAATCGGTCGGTGGCATAGGGCACCAGTTCCGGCAGGGCGATGACCGCCGCCGCAATGGCCCCTATACCCAGACCGCCCGCTATTCCGAACCATTTGAGCCCGGTGCCGCCCACAAACATGAGCACCGCCCCGATGGAAAGAATCAGCAGTGTGCCGGAAAGGTGGGGTTCCAGCAGCATAAGCACCGCCACCGTACCCAGAATAAGCCCAAACGGCAGCACCCCGGTGCCGAAGGTATGCATCCGGTCGTGATTCAGCGAAATCAGGTGAGCAAAGACCAGCACCACCGCAAACTTGGCGATCTCGCTGGGCTGCAGGGTCCCCAGCCCCGGTACTACGATCCAGCGTTTGCAGCCGTTGTATTCCGGCATAAAGAGCACTACGACCAGCAACACCAGCGAGATGCCCAGAATGGGCCAGGCCAGCTTGTGCCATATATGGTAATCCACCAGACTGGCCGCATACATAGCCACTACCCCCAGCGCCGCAAACAGCAGCTGAGGTCGAATGTAGGTATACGCATCGCCGCGGCGGTAAAGTGCCACCGCATACCCGGCCGAAAAAAGCATAATCAGGCCATAGCACAGCAAAATCAGCAGAATGGCCAGAAACGGCACATCCAGCGCCGGACATGATGCCAGACGTGCCCGCAGCCGCTGCACATAGGATGACATAATAAATCCCCCCGCGTATAGTCTACGCGAGGGGCGCTTGTCCTATGCAGAGATGTGGTATCAGATCAGTTCAAAATGGCGCAATGCTCTGGCCAGACCATCCTCAAGAATATCCTGGGTCACATAGTCGGCCGCCGCCTTGGCTTCCGGGCAGGCATTGCCCATCGCCACGCCGATGCCCGCAAAGCGCAGCATCTCCACATCGTTGCCGCCGTCACCAATGGCAATACACTGTTCCCGGGTCAGGCCCAGTGCCTGCAGCACATGGGCCAGCCCTTCGGGCTTGCCGCCACCGGCAGGCAGCACATCCACAAAGTCATCATTCCAGCGCACTGCCACACAGCCGGGACAATGCGCCAGAAATTCTGTCTGCTTTTCTTCCGGGAAGAAAGCACTGAGCTGATAGATGGGGCTGGTTTCGATACGTTCCTCCACGTTCCCCACCGCCTGCTCCATCTTTTCGCAGAATTCGGCGCTGTGCTCATTGATCAGATTGAAGGTAGACCGATCTTTTTCGATAAAGCCTACCGAAAACTGCTCTTTTTCAATGTACGGCAGCAAAGTACGCAGCGCTGCCGGGTCGATGGGGTGGTCATACAGCAATGTGCCGTCGGCCATATAGCAATACTGGCCGTTCATCGTTACATAGCCGTCAAACGGGATACCGTCCAGGGCATGGAGCAGCGGCAGATGAATGGGCGGCCGCCCCGAAGCCACAAACACCTTGACGCCATTATGCCGCAATGCTTCCAGGGCCGCCAGGGTGGAATCGGGAAGTTTTTCCGCCTGAAACGGCAAAAGTGTGCCGTCAATATCAAAAAAAGCCGCTTTGATCTGGTTGTTCACCGTCGCCCCACCTCACTCGCGTTTCAGGTCGCGGCCCATGAGGGATGCCAGCGCATTGCAGGCCGCCAGGCGGCCGCCCAGAATGGCATCCACACTTTGTACAATCGGCATATCGACCTTATACTTTTTGGCCAGACGGCAGGCAGCGGGCAGCGCGTTGATGCCTTCCACCACCTGGCCTACGTCGGCCTTGGCTTCCTCCGCCGTTTTGCCGCGGCCCAGCAGCATACCGGCGTGCAGGTTGCGGCTGTGCATACTGGTGCAGGTTACGATCAGGTCGCCCATGCCGGACAGACCCGAGAACGTTTCGGGCCGGCAGCCCATGGCAATCCCCAGACGGGACAGTTCCGCGTTGCCGCGGGTGATGAGGGCAGCCTTGGCGTTATCGCCGTACCCCAGGCCCAGGGCAATGCCCACCGCCAGGGCAATCACGTTCTTGACCGCGCCGCCCAGCTCGGTACCGCGACGGTCGGTGTTAGTATATACGCGGAACGTGGGCGTGGAGAAGGCTTTCTGCACAGCTTTGGCCGCCTCCTCATCTTCGCTGGCAGCCACGATCAGCGTGGGCATATCCCGGGCCACTTCCTCGGCATGGGTGGGACCGGACAGCGCCACCACACGGGCTGTCCGCTTCTGTTTGGCCAGCTCGTCCTCAATGATCTCGCTCATGGTCATGAGAGTCTTATCTTCCACGCCCTTGGCCACATCCACGATCAGCTGCCCCTCCGGAATATGAGGCGCGGCTTTTTTGGCAGTGGCACGCACAAAAGGTGACGGCACCGCAAAAAGCAGGATATCTTTGCCCTGGCAGGCCTCGGCAATATCAGCCGTATAGTGCATCGTGGACGGCAGTTCCATGCCGGGCAGGTTGGGGTGGCGGTGGGTGGTGCTGAGAGATTTCAGTTCGGCAGGAATGGCGCTCCACACCGTAACGTCCCGGCCGTTGACCGCCAACAGGCGCGCCAGGGCGATGCCCCAGGTACCCGCACCGAAGACTGCGATTTTGATCATAATTGCTCTCCTTAACAAAGTTTGTCTGCTCTGTGCTTACCGCTGCCACAGGCGCTGCATCAAACGACGCGGTTCGGGTCTGGGCTGCGGTTCCACATCCAGATATACCCGTTCAAAACAGTTCACAATGCGTGTACTGCCATACTGGTGTTCCCGCGGGATATTGGCGCCGTAACTCATATGTACATGGCCGTGCAGCATCAGCTGGGGATGGTACCGGTCCAACACGTCCCGAAAAACCGTGAATCCCCGGTGGGCCAGATCGCTCAGATCCCCATACCCGTGCAGCGGTGCATGGGTAACCAGCACATCCACCCCGCGCTGCCGCTCAATTTTGCTGCGCAGGCGGTTGACCCGTTTTTTCATTTCGGCCTCGGTGAACTGCCAGGCACCGGTACGGTAACGGCAGGCGCCGCCCAACCCGGCAATGCGCAACCCATGGTAAACGATCACGTCATCATCCAGGCAGATAGCCCCTTCCGGCGGATGTGCGTCATAGCTTTCGTCATGGTTGCCGTGCACATAGAAAACCGGCACCGGCGCCATCGTGACCAGATACTCCAGATAATGCCGGTTCAGGTCACCGCAGGTGATGATCATTTCCACATCTTTGAGTTTATCCGGGCTATAGTAGTCCCACAAAGCTTTGCATTCCTCGTCGGCCAGGGCAAGCAGCTTCATAGTTCAGCCTCCTTCTCCACCGGCAGCCGGTCACGATGGATTCCCTGCATACGGTACATGTGGCGGGAAGCCTCGGCCAGTTCGTCGAACTCCGGCACATGGCCCTCTACGGCATCACACAGCCAATCCATGTGCACGACCTGTTCCAGATCCAGACCATGATGCCCCAGGTTCTTGATGGTGCCATCCTGTGCGGTGATCCGGCAGGCAAAGGGATCGATCATGCCGGAAATCACACCTTCCCGCAGAATCTTGGCCAGATGCTGTACATCGGTGGGAAGTTCGCGGCTGAGCAAAACGTCCATGACGCCGCTGTTCATACCCCACCAGTAGTTGACTGCACGGCCGTCGGTACCGGATTTATCGCGGGTCCAGCCGCCGTCCAGCACACTGCGAACTACGTTCTCGTAGAACTGGCCCCAGTGCCAGAAAGGCGTAGCCAGATCCTGCAGGATGCCGCCTGGACGAATCAGGAAGGTGCCGAATTCGCGCTGGGGGCGTCCCGGCACCGGCGCGTCCCGGCCCGATACCACCGTGATATTCTCACGGTTGAACACCGTAAGCGGGTCTTCCTGGTCCGGCAGGCAGGTCCAGAACAGTTCCACTTTTACCCGGGGATTGACCATCCGGGCGCCCAGGGCAAAGGCGTTGATATTGGCCGGCACACCAAAACTGGGATAGTCGGCCACATAACCGATGCGGTCGCCCTGGGCCATAGCCCCGGCGATGGCACCGGTGATGAATTTAGCTTCGTACACGCGGGTGTAGTAGGTACGGATGCTGGCGTAGGGCATCTCCATAGAGCAGTTCAGAATCCGCACCTGGGGATGCTTGACCGCCGCACGCAGCGAAGCGCCCACCAGTTTGGGGCTGGTGGTAAAGACGATATCGGCTCCCTCGGCAATGGCCTGCTCCACCAACTGGTCGGCATTTTCACCGGGCACCGCGTTGCAGTATGCCACAGTTTCCACTTTGCCTTCAAACACCGTATCCAGCTGGCAGCGGCCAAACTCGTGCTGGCTGGTCCAGGCACTGGTTTCGGGGGTGCGCTCGTGGACAAAGGCCACCTTCAGGTGGTTGGGAACCGCCGGGCGGATACCGGGCAGTATTTTTTCGATGATCGTTTCTTTGGACTTGGCAGGCTCTGCCGGCTTTACGCTGACGGTAACAGGATCGTCATTCTGCAGGGCCAGCACATCATCCCACAGGGCATCCAGCTTTTTGCCCAGCTCGGACGGCGAACTTTCCGCCAATTCCTTGCGGGAATACAGCCGCAGCAAAAGCAGCAGCACATCCCCGGTAGTGCAGCGCAGATGGTCCCCGCCATGGGCCTTGAAGGCTTTGCCCACCCAGTTGTACAAGGAGAGCAGGTCGGCCCGGTCACCATCGTTCCAAGGCTCTTCGGGGCCTTTTCCCATCAGCTTTTGCAGCCGCGCAAAGCTGCCCAGTTTGGTAAAGTGCAGCGTATAGGTCTTGATCAGCGGATAATAGTGCATGAACTCGTAGTACAGACGCACTTCGGGCGTATCGCTGTAGCGCGGCACCACCCGGGTCACGTTGGCCGAGATACTGCTGGCGCCGAAATACTTCAGCACACTGACCCGCTTGTTGCCCTCCTGGACATAAAAGAGGCCCATATATTCAAAGCAGCGCACCGGTTCCCGGATGCCCTCATCCAGATGAGCGGCACACAGGTTGGTCCATTTGGTGGCAAATTCCGTTTTGGGTTCCAGCAAAGGCATAAAGTTGCTGGCAAAGGCCGCTGTGCGGCCTGCAGTTTTGGTGCCCACCAACAGTTCCAGCGGGACCTCAATCAGACCCAGCGGCAGCTGGTTTTCGATCTCCACATTCTGCAGAATATCGTCCAGCACCGGCAGGAAGGGAGATTGCCCGGCCGCCGTTTTTTCCCGATAATCCCGCTGCCCAAGTCTTTGCGCCTTGAGATAATAATCCAATGATTCCACACGGGTCATGGCAGAATCCTCCTCTGATTCCTGTGTCACATTTCACAAATTCACATCATATTCTTCGTACCAAATGATTATAGCACAATGCAGGAAAGAATGATACCCAAAAATTATTGCACCCGATTATCCCACATGCACTGCCTTGGGATAAACTTTCTGCATCCGCGCATCGTCAAAGTGTTCATCCAGATAGATCTCCACCTGATTCTGTGCGGGCACACCTTCAATACGGGCGTTGTAACGGATCAGTGCCATAGCACTGACGGCCATATCCACCACCATAAAAATGCAAAGTACCCAGGTCAGCACCCTGCCGAAATTCCGGGGGATTTTTTCGATCCAACGGGAGATGGGCGGGTAGAACACCTTGAACCAGGCGACCGCTGCAAAGCCCCAGAAGAAGCAGTACAGCAGGTTGATACGTCCGCCCAGGTTGAAGGGAATATGGCTGTAATCCCAGAATACCGCGCCGAATACCACTTCGCTGGCAACGCTGCAAAGATACTCATAAGCGCCGCCCAGCACAGTGCTCACCACAAACAGCCAGCTGGTGGATTTATCTTTATAACGGTAGAGCAGCACCGTTACCAGCGCAATGGCCAGACCCCACACGATGGAGAAGGGCCCCCACACCAGACTGGAGCGGCTCATCCAGTAACCGGCAGTGATCCGGCAGAAAATGGTTTCGGTGATATCACCCAGCAGTGCGCCGATAATAAACAGCAGCGCGATCTTATAGGGGCTGCAGCCCTCCGCAAAGGTCGTGGTCCTGGCCCGTTTGTCACGCCGGAAGGTAAGGGCCGGGTGGGCTTTGGCCATACGGTTTTCCACACGGCCCAGAATCCAGAGCCCCGCCCGCAGTGTCAGGTTGGCCAACCGGTTCTGCACGGCTTCCGCCGGAGGCCACCGGTAGCGCAGGCCCAACATGGTCATAACGGTGCCCACGGCATCCAGCACAAAGATCACCAGCAGCACCCACAGAATGGCCGCACGTACCGTAGCCGGGATCAACCCAAACAGGAACAGCAGCAACGGGTTGCCCCATTTGATCATGATAACGCTGAGCGCGCCCCACAGCACCGAAACACCCAGGCAGATATATCCGTCCAGGTTGAAGGGCAGATCGCTGTAATCCCACCAGCGTGTCTGGCTGGTACGTTCCAGAATATGCCCGGCCACCCATTCAATGACGGTGGCATAGATGGCGCCCAGCGCAAACAGGAAGAACCAGCCCTGCTGCAGTTCCCCCAAGGTAAAGCTGATGATCAGCCCGCCGATACCATAGAGAATGCACAGCGGCCCGTTGAGAACACCGCGGTCCTGATAGCGGCCCTTGCGCGCCGCCGTAACAACGACCTCGCCCAGCCAGCCCAGAAACGAGTAGGCAAAAAACAGATAGATAAACTGATAGAATCCCATAAAAATATCCTCTTATTCACAAGTCAGACGATTGCCGGGGGTATCCTCGCTCACATAG
>NZ_JACJKP010000370.1 GCF_016901605.1 Gemmiger formicilis | reverse complement strand
CAGGAAAACAGCCAACACGTGTTTGGCGTCTACAACAGCCTGGGCATGGCGGGGCTGCTTGCCGCCTCAGCGGTGTATACCCTTTTTGTGGGGGAGAACTACCGTCTGGCAGGTCTGCTCACGGTGTTCAGCTACGGGGCGGCGGCGTTGCTTTCGCTGGGCCTTACCGAGGTACACCCGGCCCCCGAAAAAGCCGAAACCCGGGAACCTTTTGGGGCTACGCTGCGGGCTACCCTGGCCGCGCCGGGGCTGCTGGCGTTCCTGATTGCCGTGGGGCTGCTGACCGAGGTACACCAGACGGTCACGGTCTTTCTCAACCAGCTGCAATATGAGCGGTGCGGTATGGGCAGTACCGCCATCGGTGCGGTGTACATTGCCGCTACCTTGCTGGGGCTTTGCGGCGTCTGGTCTGCCGCCGTCACCCGCCGTACCGGGGACCGTCGGGCTGCTGCGCTGTTCTGCCTGGCACCTGCGCTGGCCTGCACGCTGCTGGTATTCACCGACCGGGCATTGCTCTCGGTAGGGGGGATCTGGCTGCTGCGGGTGTCGGACAGCCTGTTCCAGCCCTTCCAGGCGCAGCTGCGAAACCGTCAGGTGCAAACCGCCAACCGGGCTACGGCCTTGAGCATCCATGCCATGATTCTGGATTGCGTGGCCATCGGTACCAATCTGGCCTTCGGCGC
>NZ_JACJKP010000369.1 GCF_016901605.1 Gemmiger formicilis | reverse complement strand
CTGCGTTTTGCTGGTTGCGATGGTAACACAAGCTTCGGGATCAACTTCCGTAATCTGCCGGTATACACGCTGAACCATGGATTCATATCCGTCAGGTGTTTTAAAGATTTTGATAAATTGTTTGGAACGGATGTCATTGGAAAGAGGCCACAAGCGTTTTCCCGAACCACCCGAAAGAAGGATAATATTCATATAACCAGTCACCTCCATTGTTTGGCAATCAACGCTCTGCACGCATAGGGTTGTGCAGGAAATCCTCGTAAGAAAGACGCAAGCCGTCTTCCAGCTCAGTTTTGTAGGTCCAGCCCAATGCAGTCGCTTTGCTGACGTCCAACAGTTTGCGCGGCGTGCCATTCGGCTTCGAAGTATCCCATTCGATTTTACCAGTGTAGCCGACAACTTTGGCCACCAGTTCCGTAAGCTGCTTGATGGTCAGTTCCTTACCGGTACCGGCATTTACCGTTTCATTACCGGAGTAGTTGTTCATCAGGAACACACAGAGATTAGCCAGATCATCCACATACAAGAATTCCCGCAGCGGGCTGCCGTCTCCCCAGCAGGTTACAACAGGAAGATTCTGTTCCTTGGCCTCATGAAAACGGCGAATCAAAGCCGGCACCACGTGGCTGTGGGTAGGATGGTAGTTGTCATTGGGGCCATACAAATTGGTGGGCATGACGCTG
>NZ_JACJKP010000368.1 GCF_016901605.1 Gemmiger formicilis | reverse complement strand
GGATTTTACCAAATCTATTTTTGAGATTGTGGCAAATGTCTGCCACCAGGAAGTGACCAAAACCCTGGCCCATGTACACGCCGTGACCGGCAGCCCGGCCATCCGGCGGCAGTTGGGCCTGCGTCCCGACCAGGCGTTGATGCAGCTGGACGAAACCTGCTACTCCCGCCTGTGCAAACCGGTCCTTTGCTGCCAGACCTGTTACACCGACTTTTTCGATTTTGCCATTGTGCGCAAGCTGATGTAACAGCGCTTACCTTTTGTCATAGGGTGCAGCGTTCGCTTCGGCGGGGCTTCGCTCCATGAAGATAGATAGAGAGCTAAGAGTTAATCAAAGGGGAATGTGTATGAGACATCTGATCGACCCGGCGGACTTTACGCTGGATGAAACCCTTCGCCTGATGGACCTGGCGGATCGTATTCACGACGATCCCGCCGCCTATAAGGACGTTGCCGCCCGCAAGCGTCTGGCAACGCTGTTCTACGAACCCAGCACCCGTACCCGCCTTTCTTTTGAAGCAGCCATGCTCAATTTGGGCGGTCAGGTGCTTGGCTTCCCCGATTCGCGCGTTTCCAGTGCTTCCAAGGGTGAAACGGTTGCCGATACCATCCGTATCATCAGCTGCTACGCCGACATTGCCGCCATGCGCCACCCCAAAGAGGGCGCGCCGCTGCGTGCATCC
>NZ_JACJKP010000367.1 GCF_016901605.1 Gemmiger formicilis | reverse complement strand
CGGTGCCGGTGCTGAACATGCCCCAGCTGACCGCAGCCGATGCCAAAGCAGCAGGCTGCACCAAACTGGGCATTCTGGCAACGGATGGAACGTTGCTGGCCGAAACCTACCAGCTGGCCTGCGACCGCGAGGGAATTGCCTGGGCCGTCCCTTCGCCGGAACATCAAAAGGGTATCATGTCGGTGATTTACGACGACATCAAACAGGGGCGCCGCGCCAATATGGTCAAGTTTGCCGCCGCTGTGGCGGACCTGAAATCTCAGGGCTGCAATATGGCGGTGCTGGGCTGCACCGAACTCAGCCTCGTCAAGAGGGATGAGCATCTGGATGCCTTTTTTATCGACAGTACCGAGGTTCTCTGCCGCCATGCCCTGTTGGCCTGCGGCGTGACACCCGTCGGATTCTGATACAGATTAAGCAATGAGGAAGGAATCGCACATGGAACAGAAAAAATTCTACATCACCACGCCGATCTACTATCCCAGCGACAAGCTGCACATCGGCCACACCTACTGCACCGTAGCTACCGACGCCATGGCCCGGTATAAGCGGCTGCAGGGGTACAAGGTCATGTTCCTGACCGGCACCGACGAACACGGCCAGAAGATCGAACTGAAGGCCAAGGAAGCCGGCGTTACCCCCCAGCAGTTTGTGGATAACATCGTGGAAGGCCCCAAGGGCGTCAAGGATCTG
>NZ_JACJKP010000366.1 GCF_016901605.1 Gemmiger formicilis | reverse complement strand
TGGCCGTCGATATTGACGATCACACCACAGGTGTCGCAGTCGAAACCGTACTTGGCGCGGTCATAGCCGATGGAGCGGATCACATCCCGGGCAGTTTCGGCAATATCCACATAGCAGCTGGTGGTAATTTCACCCATGATATGTACCAGACCGGTGGAGCAGGTGGTTTCGCATGCTACACGGGCATCCGGGTCCTGTGCCAGAATGGCGTCCAGGATGGCATCCGAAATCTGGTCACTGATTTTGTCGGGATGACCTTCGGTCACCGACTCAGAGGTAAAAAGAAATTTGGACATGGTAAAAAGCCTCCCTTAAATAAAAAATAGATAAGCAGAAGCGCAACCGACGAGAACAAAAAAGCGCGCAGCCAAAAGACTGCGCGCTGACGCTTATCTTTCGGTTCCCCGCAGGATTTGGCACCTTGCACATAGTGTAGGTTGTCGGGCTTCACTGGGCCTGTTCCCTCTGCCGCTCTTGATAAGTTGCTATTCTGTTGTAGGGGGCATTATAGCACAATCGACGTGTTTCGTCAAGGGGCTGTGTACCGCACCTTCGTTGTTTTTTTGCTTTTTGCTCAATGACGGCCATGCAGAATGGGCGACAAAGGCTTATAGATCAGGAAGCAGATAGCCGCGTTGAGCAACCCTTTTACCAGTGTGAACGGCATGTTGAACACCAGCAGGCATTCCATCA
>NZ_JACJKP010000365.1 GCF_016901605.1 Gemmiger formicilis | reverse complement strand
ATTCCGTACTTTTGCCATCGGCAATCATCGCCATTACCGGTTTTTGGCAGCCTGCTGCCCCGCATACCACAGGCGGAACACCTGCTCCGCCGTGGCGGCAAGGTTCTGGCGGGCGTTGCCGGGTTCCATCGCTTCTTCCAGCGTACAGATCCCCCGCAGAATGGGGAAAAATGCATCAATGCCGCTGTGGTTACAGGCGGCAGCATCGGCGGTAACACTGCCTGCAAACGCAACCACCGGTTTACCGTAGGTTTTGGCCAGTCTGGCCACCCCCACAGGGGCTTTGCCCATGGCGGTCTGGCCGTCCAGTCGGCCTTCGCCGGTGACTACCAGATCCGCATCCTGCAGGTAATCGGCCAGACGAGTTTCTTCCAGTACGATCTGAATGCCGGAAGCCAGTTCCGCCCGGGTAAAGCTCAGGAAGGCAAACCCAAGGCCGCCCGCCGCACCGGCGCCGGGCCGTTCCGGGTCTGCCCGGCCGGGGAACTGCCGGGCCGCCAGTTCCGAATACCGGGCCAGCCAGCTGTCCATCAAGGCAATGGTTTCAGGCGTGGCCCCCTTCTGCGGGCCATAAACGGCGCTGCTGCCCTGCGCCCCGCACAACGGATTGGTCACATCGCAGGCGACCTTGAATTCGCACTCTGCCAGTTCCGGCATCACCTGGTCGGTGGTGATGGTACACAGGCCCGCCAGA
>NZ_JACJKP010000364.1 GCF_016901605.1 Gemmiger formicilis | reverse complement strand
CGGTGCAGCCGCCGCTGGAACTTTCCTACTATCACAACAACCAGATTCTGGAATACGGCCCCACCGTACCGGGTGACCCGGTGTTCTTTGTGGTTCTTTCCGGATGGTCCCGGCTGAAGGTCACCCAGAACTATGCCGCAGGCCCCTACCAGGGCCTGAAAATCAACCTGGGGGACCAAAACCTGACCAACCTGTTTGCCCGCAGCACCATTGTCCAGGTACGCAACCAATCCACCCGGCTGGTACTGCAAAAGTTTGTCACCGGCCCCCTGGGGGATACTGCACGAGACTTTTCCTTTACCCTTTCTTTGCGGGATGACCTGGGCGACCCGGTGACCGGCAGCTACGGAGGCCTGACCTTCGATGCGCAGGGTTCCGCCGAAACCACCCTGTCCGACGGCGGAGAAGTAACGCTGCGCGGTCTGCCTGCGGGCACCCTGTGCACCATCACGGAGGAAGCCGTTCCCGATTACGAAACCACCGTACAGGTGGACGGCGGAGAACCCGCAGCTGCACTGGAAACCACCGTCACCCTGCACGAGGGGTTGAACACCGTGTCCTTTACCAACCGCAGTACCCTCACGCCGTCGGACAGGGTGGTTTCGGCGGAACCCTGCGCATCGAAGGTCAGGCCTCCGTAGCTGCCGGTCACCGGGTCGCCCAGGTCATCTGTCTCTTATACACATCTCCGAGCT
>NZ_JACJKP010000363.1 GCF_016901605.1 Gemmiger formicilis | reverse complement strand
CGCCGTGAGTACCACACTGACCAGCACCACCATGGCGATGGCATTGCCTACGCCGCGCCGTGCGTTTTCCACATCTTTTTCGCCCAGTTTCAGGCTCAGGTAGGCGGCGCCGCCGTCACCGATCATCAGCGAGAGGGCCAGGGCCACAATGGTGATGGGAAACACCACGTTGGTGGCACCGTTGCCCAGGTAGCCCACGCCCCAGCCGATGAAAATCTGGTCCACAATGTTATACAGTGAGTTGACCAGCAGCGAGATCACGCAGGGTATGGCAAATCGGGCAATCAGCCGCCCCACCGGCTCGGTGGCAAAGGGGCTTTTGGTTTGGGAATGTTCATTTTCCATCATTCGTTCTCTCCTTATTACGTAACTAGTTACCTATTAGAGGCAAAAAAGCAGGCAGTGGAACCGGGAAATTCCCGGTACACTGCCTGGGGAAAGGGTCTCCCCCGTCTGCCTGTTCAGTCTGCGTCGATATTCTCCAACAGCCGGTCCGCCAGCTGCAGCAGCATCTGCCGCTGTTCCGGGGTAAACCCGGCACACAGCTCCGTCAGCACCTCTTCGTCCTGGGCCAAAATCAGGTTGTGGATGCCCCGGGAACGCTCGGTACAGGTGATTTTTTTGTAACGGCGATCCCTGCTGCTTGGCACACAGCAGATAAAACCTTTGCTTTCCAACCGCTGCAGCAGCTTGGTCATG
>NZ_JACJKP010000362.1 GCF_016901605.1 Gemmiger formicilis | reverse complement strand
TCCAGACCATTTCTCTTTTCTGCAACAAAGGTATCATTCGGAAAGATTTGCTCCACAGATAAAGCAAAGTCATTTGCAAATTTATCCAATTTGACAACTTTCACCAATTGGCCGCCCTCAAAAAACAGCAGCCGTATCTGTGTATCCATGTCACCGGTGGGAATCGTAAAATCCAGCCCGTATTTTTCCTTCAGTTCATAGCCGTCGCTGTACGGCTCGTGCAAGAGATAAAGCGAATCCCATGAAAACGGAAACATATCTTTCATCTGAAAAGGCATGCCGCTTTCTGCCGCCTGCCAGACTTTGAAGCGCCAGATGACAGCATCGAAAAGGCCGGTTTGCACCAATAGGAAGACCCCTTCCAGCAAGATGAGAATCACGAAGATGCCAAGAAATGTCCCCCGATGCTTCTTTATACGATTCAACAATATATCTCACCATCCTTCGTGTCGATTTGCGCCCCGCCGTCTGTCGGTACAGGAAACAGACCGTTTAAGACGTATAGGCCACCTGCACTCCATACCCGGCATTGACCGGGCCGACACAGGCATAAGCCAGCACGGCGGTCTCTGACCCGGCGGGCAGGAGAGAAATGGTCTGGAACACAGTCCCGTTTGTATCCGTGATCTGAATTTTGCTGCCGGCCGGTTCAAAAAATGTTCCATAAGCGTAACAGTCGGAGGTCCCGTTTACAGAAAGG
>NZ_JACJKP010000361.1 GCF_016901605.1 Gemmiger formicilis | reverse complement strand
ATACACTGCGGTATGCGGAAAAGCAGGGATTGCGGATATGGAATCTGGCCGAAAGATAAAACCAATCTTCCCATAAAAACAAAAACTGATAAAATAGCTCTCGTGCTGCCCAATTACAAAACCAGCACGGAAAGGAGATTCCATGAGCTATCTTATCAGTTTTTTCGTGTCTGTCATGGCCGATGTTACCGCGTACATAGTCAAAAAATGGATTGACAAGCACTAAGCCGTGACAAAATAAAAAAGGTCGCTGTACTGCAATACAGCGACCTTTTTTGGTGCGGCCGGGGGGATTCGAACCTCTGGCCTTTGGAGTCGGAGTCCAACGCTCTATCCAGCTGAGCTACGACCGCACATTTATGAAAATCGTCGCTGGGACGAGATTCATCGTATAAAATTGTGAAAATCGGGTTGGTGGTCAATTCGTGGTCAGTCTACCGTGAACCACCGGGTGATGCGCCTGCTTTTTCACGTTATGCCGAGCAATTTCTTGCCGGTTGCCTAACGTGCCACAGTTGTCGGAGTCCAACGCTCTATCCAGCTGAGCTACGACCGCACATTCTGTATTTGCGTTCCCCCGTTGCGGGGAACTAATATAGTATAGCAAACTTCCGGGAAAAATGCAAATGCTTTTTTTGTCGGATTCACCTGGGCTGCACTTTTTACGGCATCCATGCATCCGGCCCCCGGTGGGGCAGGGATGCCAACA
>NZ_JACJKP010000037.1 GCF_016901605.1 Gemmiger formicilis | reverse complement strand
TCCGCCACCGCGTAAAAAGCATCTACGGCATCTACCGCAAGATGTACATGCAGAATAAAGATTTCGAGGAAATCTACGACATTTATGCGGTACGGATCATTCTGGAAAACGTCCCGGAATGTTATACGGCGCTCGGCCTGATTCATGATATGTATCATCCGCTGCCCAACCGGTTCAAGGATTATATCTCCACCCCCAAGCCCAATGGCTACCAGAGTCTGCACACAACGGTCATTGGCCGGGAAGCCATTCCTTTTGAAGTCCAGATCCGCACCTGGGATATGGACCGCATGGCGGAATACGGCATTGCCGCCCACTGGAAATACAAGGCCGGTATTACCGGCAGCTCCAACGATAAGCTGGACGAGCGCCTTGCCTGGGTGCGCCAGCTTCTGGAAAGCCAGCGTTCCAGCGCGGATGCCACCGACCTGCTCAGCGACATCAAGAGCGACCTGCTGCCGGAGGAAGTGTTTGCCTTTACCCCCCGGGGCGATGTGATCAACCTGCCTGCCGGGGCAACGGTCATCGACTTTGCCTATGCCATCCATTCTGCGGTGGGCAACCGGATGATTGGCGCCAAGGTCAACAACCGTATCGTTTCCATTGACCATAAAGTGCAGACCGGCGAAATCATTGAGATTCTGACCGGACCGGAAAACCGCGGCCCCAGCCGTGACTGGCTCAACATCGTCAAAACCAGCGAAGCCAAGAACAAAATCCGCAACTGGTTCAAGAAAGAACGCCGGGAAGAAAACATTGAGGAAGGCCGCAACGCACTGGAACGCGAACTGCGCCGGAACATGATCACCTTGCCGGAAGAACAGCGCACGGTCTTTTTGGAGAACCTGGCGCGGCGCAACCACTGCAACACGGTGGACGAGATGTACGCAGCTATCGGGTACGGCGGTTTGCAGCTTTCCCGGATGCTTTCCAAAATCAAAGAAGAATATGCCCGACTCAAGGAAACGGAGCCCAAACCCGTCACGGTGGAACTTAAGCGGGTCCACTCTTCTGACGGCGTGGTGGTGGAAGGCATTGATAATTGCCCCATCAAGTTTGCAAAATGCTGTTCTCCGCTGCCCGGGGATGAAATCATCGGTTTTGTTACTCGTGGCTTTGGTGTATCCATTCATAAACGGGATTGCGCCAATGTACGGGAAAGCATGCGCCACCCCGAAAACGCGGACCGCTGGGTGCGCGCTTACTGGGCCGATGACGCCAAGGAAAACTACAAGGCTTCGCTGGAACTGATGTGTATGGACCGTGCCAATCTAGTTTCGGATATTGCACTGGCGCTGGGCGATATGCGTGTTCCCATTTACTCGCTGATGGCTCGCGCCGCAGAACAGGGCCGCGCACGGATGAGTGTTACGGTGGGTATCACCAATACCGAGCATCTTAACAGTGTGGTGGCACGGCTGAAAAAGGTCAAAGATGTCATCAGCGTGATACGCAGCTGAAGGAAAATAGCAAGGAGATAATTATATATGCGAGCAGTGATCCAACGGGTGACCGAAGCGTCTGTCACCGTTGATGGAGGTCCGGCGCGGTGTATCGGCCCGGGGTTGATGATCCTTTTGGGCGTGCGCGACACGGATGATCCGGCCATCGTACCGAAGCTGGCAGAAAAATGCGCGCATCTTCGCATTTTCGAGGATGACGCAGGCAAGCTGAACCGCAGCGCGGTGGAGTTGGGGTACGAAGCACTGGTGGTTTCCAACTTCACCTTGTATGGTGACACCACCAAGGGAAAACGCCCCAGTTTTATCCATGCCGCCAAGGCGGATCTGGCGGTACCGTGTTATGAGCAGTTCCTGGCCGAAATGGGCAAACAGGGGCTGAAATCGGTACAGCACGGCGAATTCGGGGCGGATATGAAGGTCTGCCTACTCAATGACGGGCCTGTGACCATTGTGATCGATACCGACGAGTGGAAAAAATAGGAGAACTTTATGAAGATCCAACACATTCCCGGGGTTGCCCCGTTGTATACCAATACGTTCCTGATTGTGACCGATGCAGGGCACGGCATCATTGTGGACGCGGCTGCGGCGCCCCAGACCTATCTGGATGCGCTGCAGGCGGAACAGGCACAGTTGACACATATTCTGCTGACCCACGGTCATTACGACCACGTCGGGGCTGTAGCTGCTTTGCGCAAAGCCACCGGCTGCAAAGTCTATATGGACCCTGTGGATGCGGCCGGCAATCAGATGCTGCCCCTGACCCGGGATTTGGTCGACGAAAACTGGCCTGCCAACGGCGAATTGAAGATCGACGAGCTTACATTCAAAATCTACCACACACCGGGGCACACGCCGGGCAGCGTATGCCTGCTTTGCGGGGAATTGCTGTTCAGCGGTGATACATTGTTTGCCGGTTCCTGCGGCCGTACCGATTTCCCCGGCGGCAGTATGCAGCAGATGCAGCAGAGTCTTTCGCTGCTGGCGGAACTTCCGATTCCGGATACGGTTCAGGTGCTGCCGGGTCATGAGTCTTTTTCTACGTTGGGGCGTGAGCGCCGCTCGAACCCGTATATGAACGGCGCATGGTTCTGAGCGAAACGGCCACAATTGCATGAAATAAGGAGATTTTGTATCAATGCAGATCGTTTTACGTGGTGCTGCAGCCGGTTACGAGGCGGAGCATACAGCCCGCATCTTTTTCCCGGGCGCGGAAAAGGCAACGCAAATCCCTGAAGAGGGGGATTTTGTGCTGGCTGTCAGCCATGAAAAAACGGATTTTGTTCTGTTGCGCCTGAACAGTGCGCTTTTTTGGCGCACCGCAGTGCGTACCCCGGAACAGGATGCCGAATATTCCCTGTGCAGGTTGCTGTATGGACTGCTGCAGGAACAAACGGGGCAGAACCCGCCTTGGGGCATGATGACGGGCGTGCGCCCTGTTCGGATCATCCATGATCTGCGGGCTATGGGGGCTACAGAAGCGGAAATCGAGGATCGTTTTCTGCGTCATTTTGCCTGTACGCCGCAGAAATTTTCTCTGGCGCGGGGCATTGCCGATCTGCAGCGTCCCGTGTTGGAAGGCGCAGACCCCATGGACTGCAGCGTTTATGCGGGAATTCCCTTTTGCCCGACACGGTGCAGCTATTGCAGTTTTGTTTCCCGTACGGTAGGGGACAAGGCCACCCGTGCACTGGTGCAGCCCTATGTGGACAACCTTTGCCGGGAACTCACGGCCATTCGGAAAACGGCAGATCGCTGCGGGCTGCGCATCCGCACCTTCTATATCGGCGGCGGTACACCCACCAGCCTTTCGGCCGCACAGCTGGAACAGTTGATGTCCCATATTGCCGCTACGTTTGACCTGGCTTCTCTGGACGAATACACCGTGGAGGCCGGTCGCCCGGATTGTACGGACCCGGAAAAGCTGCGGATTATCAAACAATATGGTGCCACCCGCATTTCTATCAACCCGCAGACTTTTTCCGACGAGGTGTTACACAACATTGGCCGGCGCCACACGGCACAGGACATTATTGATTGTTTTGCGGCGGCACGTTCGGCCGGTCATGACAATATCAATATGGACCTGATCGCTGGTCTGCCCGGTGATACAGTGGAAGGGTTTACGCATAGTCTGGAACAGACCATTGCACTGGCCCCGGAAAACATCACGGTACATACGCTCACCCTCAAGCGGGCGTCCAATCTGGTGGTGGAACACCGCGCCGCGGCATACGATGATGTGGCGGCTATGCTGTCCCGCTGTGATGCGCTCCACCAGGCGGGGTATCATCCCTATTATCTCTACCGTCAGAAAGGCACGCTGCAGAATCTGGAAAACATCGGCTGGGCCAAACCTGGCCGGGAATGCCTTTATAATATTTACATTATGGAAGAGATCCACACCATTCTGTCGGCCGGGGCAGGCGGTTCCACCAAACTGGTAATTCCCGGCAAACGGCACGGAAAAATCGAACGGATCTTCAACTTCAAATATCCCACAGAATATATCGATCGTTTTGAGGAAATACTTGCTCGTAAAAAGGGCGTGGAGGATTTCTATGAACGTTGCGCAGCGCAAACGCTTTGTAAGCCGTGAATTGATTGCTTTGGCAGCCGGGCAGCCCAAGCAGTTTGCCGCCTTGTGCGAACAACAGTATCATCAACGCATCCAGACCATTGCCCGGGAAATCCTTGCCAGTGGCCGGCATATCGTAATGCTGACCGGCGCTTCGGCTGCAGGCAAAACCACTTCGGCCCATAAACTGGCTGAGGTCATCAGTACGGCAGGGCGGCGGAGCGTGGTACTCAGCCTGGATGATTTTTATGCGGGAGCGGGGCGTTACCCCAAGAATCCCGATGGTACCGATGATTACGAAAGTCTTCAATCGCTGGACCTTCCGGTGTTGCATCGTTGCTTGCAGGAACTGCACCGGGACGGCATCTGCCAGGCACCGGTATTTGATTTCAAAATTCAGCAGGCAAACGGGGTGCAGACCATCGACTGCCGCGGCGGCGTGGTAATTATCGAGGGTTTGCACGCACTCAACCCGGCACTGACGGAAAATCTGCCGGAAGACGCTGTTTTTTGTCTGTATGCCGGCCTGCGGGAAGAGTATGCAGCACCGGACGGCAGCCGTGATCTGGCAACCCGAGATATCCGCCTGGCGCGCCGCCTGATCCGTGATTATCTCTTCCGCGGACATGGGCCTTCCTTTACGCTGGGACTGTGGGGGCATGTGTGCGCCGGGGAAGACCGGTATATCAAACCCTACAAACCACGCGCCGATTTGCTGCTGGATACCACACACAGCTATGAAGTGTGTCTTTGGCACAATGTGCTGGACTCCATGCCGGAAGATCCGGACCTTACGCTGTCGCAGGCGCGGCAGATGGAAGCGCTGCGGCAGAAATTTGTCCACTTCCCGTCTTTGGCAACATCTTTGGTTCCGCAGCAGAGCATGCTCCGTGAATTTATCGGAACGGGTACAGCGTAAATTCACGGAAAATATACATTTGCGCGTTGCAAACCCTGCAGGAATCCGCTATAATATGCATAAAGAGCGCGGCAAGGAGAAGGCTGCGCACGTTAAAGAAAGAGGTGTTACCTATGTTTGAACTGGATATCGAAATGCTGAAGGAACAAGGCCTGCAGCTGGTCGACACCGCCAAAAAGACTGCGCAGAATTTGGCAGATAAAGGCAAGAATCAGCTGGATCTCATCAACCAGCAGGCACGGCTTTCCAAGGCACAGCGCCAGTTGGGTGCGCTGGTATACAGTCTGCATAAGGCCGGCGAAGAGAACCAGCCCCTTGTGGATAAATACATCGAAGCAATTGCCGAAGTGGAAAAGGCCATTGAAGAGATCAAGGCCAATATGAGCCCCGAAGAATATATGGAGGCCGAAGCCCAGGCAGAGGAAGAAGTGGTCATGCCTGAGGAAGAGGAGAAAATCGAGGAAGAACCCGTGCAGCTGCGCGGTGAAACCAAGATTTGCCCGGTGTGCAAGGCAGAAGTGGACGGCGACGCGCTGTTCTGCAACCACTGCGGTGCACAGCTGTAAAATCTTCGCAGGATAAGAGATCCAAAAAAGAACTTTTGTTCGATGAAAAATCTTGTCTGCGGGCGGGGCTGCAGCTGCGGCACCGCCCGCAAGGCTTGACAAATTGCGGATTGGGAGTAAAATATTGCGTACTGCGCGGCGCCGCGGTACGTTGTGCCGCCTATGAATGATTATCCAGCCAAAACAAGCTACACGGCAGACGATCTGGTAAAGATCATAGCACTGCTGCGTGACCCCGAAAACGGATGCCCTTGGGACAAAGTCCAAACCCACCAGTCTATCCGGATGAATTTTCTGGAAGAAGCCTATGAGGCAGTGGATGCCATCGATTTAGAGGATTCGTATCTGCTGTGTGAGGAACTGGGCGATGTGCTGATGCAGGTCGTTTTTCATACCCAAATTGAGCAGGAAAAGGGTAACTTTACCTGGCAAGAGGTGTGTGACGGCGTATGCCGCAAACTGATTGAACGACATCCGCATATTTTTGGCGGGGATACAAGCATAAAAGATTGGGATGCGCTCAAAAATAAGGAAAAGGGACGTCTTACTTTACAAGATGACCTTTCCAGCGTTCCTCAGGCGCTGCCGGCCCTGATGCGTGCGGCAAAACTGCAAAAGCGCGCCGCCCGGTATCAGGTGGCGGTTTCTGCAGCCCCACAGATGGTGGAAGAAAGCGCCGAAATGCTTCAGGCGGCTGCCGATGAAGCAGCCGCGGAACAGGCCGCCGGAAAATTACTGTTCCAGGCAGTGGCTTTGGCCCGGAAAGCGGGCATTGACCCGGAACAGGCCTTGCAGCGATATAATGCTGCATTTACGGAAAATCCCGAATCCAACTGAGCTAAGAAGCTGGCACGCGGGCACTGCCCCAGCAGCCGCTTTTGGCAGATAAATTACTTTGGAGGTACAAACCATGACGAAAGTTGAATTGATCGCCGCTGTTGCGAACGAAGCCAACCTGACCAAGAAAGATGCCGAGCAGGCCGTCAACACTGCTCTGAATGCTATTACCGAAGCTCTGAAGAACGGTGAGAAGGTTACTCTGGTAGGCTTTGGCACGTTCGAAGTCCGTGAGCGTCCGGCTCGCAAAGGCCGCAACCCCCAGACCGGTGCCGAAATCACCATCGAGGCTTCCAAGCTGCCCGCTTTCAAGGCTGGCAAGGCTCTGAAGGACGCTGTGCAGTAAGAATTGTACCTTACTTGCCCCGTCGCCGCTGGCGATGGGGTATTTTTCATACAAGGAGGAACCCATGCGTTTAGATAAATACCTGAAAGTCAGCCGTCTGATCAAACGGCGCACCCTTGCCAACGAGGTGGCTGACGCGGGCCGTGTGCTGGTCAATGATAAGCCTGCCAAAGCCAGCTATGCGGTCAAGGTAGGGGACGTGATCGAGATCACCTTCGGCAATCGTCCGGTCAAAGTCCGTGTACTGGCCGTGGAAGAGCCAAAAGGAAAAGATGTGGCCAGAGAACTTTTTGAAGTGATCGATCCGCAGGCATAATTTTGTTTTCTGCCGCATATGGTATGAGTGTACATCCAATTGCGGAGGAGGGACACCGCCATTATGCCGGAAATCAAAAACGAACCGATTCGGACCAAAGCGAATCCCATAGAAACGCAGACACGCAGTCACAGTCTTGCCTTGAAAGACCGGCATCAACTGGCGGTGACGGGAGTAAGCAGGATCATCAGCTGCGATGAAACGGCGGCAGTTCTGGAAACGCCTTTGGGAAATCTGACCATTGGCGGGCAGGAACTGCAGGTCAGCGAGTTGTCGGTACACAGCGGGCAGGTACAGTTGTCCGGCAAGATCGAGTACATTCAATATGCCGAAAACCGGCAGTCCGGGGGCGGGTTCTTTACCCGTCTGTTCCGCTGATATGACGGCCGCGCCCGCCGTTTCGGCGGTATTGGGGGACGTGCTGTGGTGTTTGGGGCTGGGCTGCCTGCTGGGAGCGCTGCGCAGCGCCGCTTCCATGCTGACCGGTAACGGTACTTTGCGGTGCTTTTGTTGGGATCTGCTGGCTTTTGTAGCTGCGGCAGTGCTGGTATGCGGGTTTTCTGCAGGAGTCAGTGCCAGCGGCTTGACGCGCTGGTATATGGCTGCCGCTATGCTGGTCGGGGCTTTGGCCTGGAACCAGGCGATTGCACCTTCTGTGTACCAGGCAGCAAGTAAGATTTTACAAATAGCGGTATGGCCTTTACGGCAGCTGGAAGGCAAGATTCTGTATCCGCTGATACGGCACATTCAAAATGCACTGCACTCGCTGCGGTTGCGCCGCCCCCGCAAAAATGTGCGGAAAAAGCCAAAAATCAGAAAAAAGCAGTTGCAAAAGGCGTCGAAAGTATTATATAATTAACCATACGTAGAATTGCGCGCTGATTACGCGCAAAACCGCGCAATTTGTGAAGAAAGGGGGCACCGGTTCATTATGCACAAACGTCACGGGGTGCTCCCGCGGTGGCTGATGGCCGCTGCCTTTCTGGCACTTTGCGGTTACTTGTTTGTCAGTCTGATTCATTATCAGGTATCTATCGGTTCCAAACAGCAGGAACTGCTGAGTGTGCAAAACCAGCTCAGCAATCAGCTGACCGAAAACGCGGAACTGTCCAACACCCTCGAGCAGGGCGAGGATGCCATCATTGAACGCTACGCGCGGGAACAAGGGTATGCCAAACCCAACGAGCGTGTGTTCGTGGACATCAGTGGCAAATAAGTCAAATCCATTTGGTTCAGCGGGGGCGCTTTGCGGCAAACCTTCTGCATAAATCAATCAAAAGAAAAAGGGGTATTCTAGTTTGGCATTACAAGTTGGGGATATTGTCGAAGGCAAAGTAACCGGAATCAAGCCTTTCGGCGCATTTGTCTCTCTGCCGGAGGGCAAGACCGGTCTTGTCCATATCTCGGAGGTTTCCTACGAATTCGTGCAGGATCTCTCCGCCGTGCTGGAGGATGGGCAGACCGTGTCGGTCAAGGTGCTTTCCATTGCGCCGGACGGCAAAATCGCGTTGTCCATTAAGCGCACACAGCCGGCACCGGAACGCGGTGCGCGTCCGCAGGGGGGCGGCGCACGTCCTGCCCACCGTCCCAAGCGTGAGGAAAAGCCCCGGGTTTGGCAGCCCAAGCCTGCAGCCCCTCAGGGCGAAATGAGCTTTGAGGATATGATGGCGCGTTATAAATCCCGCAGCGAAGAAAAAATTGCGGACCTCAAGCGTGTGACGGAAAATCATCGTGGCGGATATTCTCGCCGCCGCGGCTAAGCCCTCACAATCCCTATACCAGATAATCGATACATGGCTCTACCCTGACGGTAAGCTTACCGCCGGGGATAGAGCTTTTTTGCAAAAATTCAAAGGGAAAGGAACACTATGTCCACACTGTATACCATGGTTGCTCCGTGCTTCTTCGGAACGGAATCGACGCTGCATTTTGAAATCAAGCGTCTGGGCGCACAAAATATTCAGGTCACGGATGGCCGCATTGCGTTTCAGGGCGAAGCGGAAATGATTGCGGCTGCCAACCTGAACCTGCGCACCGCAGAGCGGGTTTTGCTGCAGCTGGCCACCTACAAGGCCATGACTTTTGATGAACTGTTCGACGGCTGCTACCGGATTCCCTGGGAAGAACTGCTGCCGGCAGATGCCGCATTCCCGGTCAAAGGGTCCAGCCTGTCCAGTCAGCTTTCCAGTGTGCCTGCCTGCCAGAGCATCATCAAAAAAGCCATCGTAAAGCGGCTGATGGCAGGCCACAAGACAAGCACACTGCCCGAAAGCGGCCAGGTATACAAGGTTCGTTTTTCGCTGCGCAAAAACGAGGTAGAAATTTACCTGGACACCTCCGGTGATGGTCTGCACAAGCGCGGCTACCGCAGAAATGCCACGCTGGCCCCCATCAAGGAAACTCTGGCCGCAGCCATTGCAGACCTGGGCCGTGTACGGCGCGACAGCCTGGTACAGGACCCGTTCTGCGGTTCCGGTACGCTGGTGATCGAAGCGGCGCAGAAAGCGTTGAATCTGGCGCCGGGTCTGCGCCGTCGGTTTGCGGCGGAACACTTTGACTTTGTTCCCGCGGAAGCGTGGGCGCGGCAGCGCCAGAAAGCCCTGGAGGAAGTACGCCGGGACGCAGCCTTTGAAGGTGTGGGGTACGATATTGACCCTGCCGCGGTTGCGTTGGCCAATGCCAATGCAAAGCTGGCGGGCGTAGGGGATCGCTGCCGGTTTGAAGTGGCGGACGTAAAGGATTTTATGCCTGCTGCGGCAGCCACCGTACTGACCAACCCGCCCTACGGTGAACGGCTGGGCAGCAGCGCGGAGGCGGCTTCTCTGGCCAAAACGCTGGGGCAAATCTGGCAGCGCAATCCGGCACAAGGATTGTATGCCATTACGGCGGATACGGATTTTGAACAGCACTTTGGCAAAAAGGCCAACCGCCGCCGTAAAATCTACAATGGAATGATCCCGTGCCAGTTGTATATGTACTACGACCAGGGCAAGAGGTAAGTGTATGGAAGATCTGAAACTGGCCATTTTGATTGACGCCGATAACATTTCTCCTAAATATGTAAAGGTGATTCTGGACGAAGCGGCGTCTTTTGGTGTGGCTGCCTGTAAACGGATTTACGGTGACTGGTCGGACACCCGGCTGAAAAGCTGGAAAGATGCCCTGCTGAACAATTCCATCATTCCCATTCAGCAGTACAGTTATACCACCGGGAAGAATGCCACCGATTCGGCCATGATTATTGATGCCATGGATTTGTTGTATGGTGGTAATCTGGATGGATTCTGTATCGTATCTTCGGACAGCGACTTTACCCGGCTGGCGGCCCGCCTGCGGGAAGCCGGCAAGCTGGTCATCGGCATGGGGGAGAGCAAAGCCCTGGGTCCCTTTGTAAAGGCCTGTGACCAGTTCAAATATCTGGACCTGATTCTGGACCATGGAGAACCGGAAGCAGAGAACCCGGTAGCCCCTGCAGCGGAGACCGACGCATTGGCCAACGCAGGGGATGACACCGCCATCAACCGGGATTCCATCGAGCGCATCGTCCGCGGTTTGATCGGCGAGATGGATGACGGCACCGGCTGGGTGCGCACTTCCCGGGTAGGCGATCAGCTGATCAAGCGGTACCCGGACTTTGACGTGCGTAACTTCGGCTCCAAGAGTCTGAACAAATTTCTGGCGTCCTTGCCCGAGATGGAAGTGGAAGAACGGATTCTTGCCAACGGCAACCCTATTCAATTTGTGCGGATTCGTCCGTTGCCCAAAAAGACGGCAGCGCGCCGTCCCGGCACCAAGAAAGCACCCCGCCGTTCCACCGGAAAGAGAAAATAAAGCAAAACAGCACAGTCTGCCTAAGCAGGCTGTGCTGTTTTTTTCGTTTCAGATCACCAATCCGCCGTTTTGGCCAATCACTTGCCCGGTGATATAACCGGAAGCCCGGTCAGCCAAAAACACCAGGGTGCGGGCAATTTCGTCCGGTGTGCCCAACCGGCCCACAGGGGTTTCTTCCGCCAGTGCCGCGCGGTCCTCGTCAGAGAAACCGGCCATCATATCCGTATCGATCACACCGGGGGCTACAATGTTTACAGTGATGCCGCTGGGGCCTTCTTCTTTGGCCAATGCCTTACCCAGTCCGATCAAACCGGCTTTCGCGGCACTGTAGGGCACCTCACAGCTGCCGCCGGTCTGGCCCCACATACTGCTGACCAGCAGTATGCGGCCAAATTTCTGGCGGACCATGCCGGGCAGTACGGCACGGCATGCATAAAAGGCGCCGTCCAGGTCCACAGCCATTAACCGGCGCCAGTCTTCATCGGTGGTATCGGTGAACAGCTTTTGTTGGGCGATGCCCGCATTGCACACAAGCACCTGCAAACTGCCCAACTCCTGCTCTGCCCGGTGGATTGCATCGGTAACCTGGAGGGAATCGCCTGCATCAGCCTGAAGTGCCAGAAAGCGGTTTCCGGGGGCCAGGCTGCGTGCCTGAGCCAACACTTGTTCGGCTGCTTCGGGATGCCGGTTCCAGGTAAAAGCCACCTGGTATCCCGCACGGGCAAAGGCCATAACCGCCGCGGCGCCAATACCGCGGCTGCCGCCGGTAATAAAAACATTTTGCTGCATGATCATTTCTTCTTTCGTTTTTCGCGCAGCATGATGAAAAATTCCTGCAGCAAGGCCTGCGCCTCCTCCTGCAGCAAGCCGCCTTCCACAACCGGATGATGGTTGAACGGCAGTGCGAACAGATCGGTCAATCCACCGCAGCAACCGGCTTTGGGATCAGCGGCACCATACACTACACGGCGCAGCCGGCTGTTGATGATGGCACCGCTGCACATGGGGCAGGGTTCCAGTGTCACGAACAGTTCGCATTGCCACAGCCGCCAGCCCCCCAGCTGCTTGCAGGCAGCGTCAATAGCCAGAAGTTCTGCGTGGTAGGTGGCATTGCGGCCGGTTTCCCGCAGATTATGTGCTTTGGCAACCACTTCACCGTCATTGGCAACCACAGCGCCGACGGGGACTTCTCCTAACGAAGCTGCAATTCTGGCTTCGTCCAAGGCAATGCGCATCAGCTGCTCATCGGTCATAAAAACTCCTTACCCAATCAGAAAAAAGGTATACACTAAAAGAAACAACACTACAAAAGCGTAGGCCGGGCTGCTGAATACCCCCAGAACATCCACACCGGGGCGCAATCCGGCAGAAAACCGGAAGCCCTGCTGCCGTGCATGGTAAATCAGCCACAGGCTGAACAGGGGAAAGAAGAGCAGCAGAAACAACTCAAATGCAAAAGAAATGTTGTTTGGGGCATAGAACCGCAGGTACAAAGACAGGAACGCCAGACAGTTGTTCACAAAATGCAGCAGCATGCCGGGTAAAATACTGCCGGACCGTTCGGCCAGCCAACCAAGGAACACCCCGCACACCAACGCAGTCAGTGACTGGATGGGGTCCAGGTGCAGCAAAGCGAAGAGAAGAGCCGGGCCGAAAATGGCAGCAGCGCTGCCGCATGGACGCAACAGCCCTTGCAGGGCACCCCGGAAAAACAACTCTTCCGTGATGGCCGGCATTACACAGAGCACAAGGAAGTACACGATCAGTTCCAATCCGCCGCTGGGCAGAATGCTGGCTTCGTTTTCAATCCCCAAAAGGAGAGAAAGCAACGCCCCCGCCAGATTGGCCAGATTGGCCACCCCCAAAAAAACCGGCAGACAAAATGCCGGACTCCAGGGGGCTGGCAGTACAATGCGCAGATCTTTGGTCTGCAGGCGTGTCAGACGCAGCAGGCACCACAACGGCACAAAAATAGCACCGAGACCGATAAACAGCTGCAGCAAACCAATGGTGGTATCGCTGAATCCAACCGGTTTTGCCATACTGGCGCCGGGCTGGATCAAGCCCATCACTGCGCTTACACCGGTATATAAAAGTGAACGTATCAACAAATATAATAACGCGGCAATTGCGCACCAGCTGGCGGCGCCGCGGATTCCACGAGTTTTAGCCATTCCCTCATCCCTTACAAAAAGTATCCTTGTGTATTATCATAGCACAGGACAGTACCGGGCGCAATAAAAAAAGACCCAACCGGTGTGCGGGCCGGTAAGGTCGTGGAGGGAGAGAGGAGTCTTTGCTTGATCTGCAATGTGCGTTGCAGGCATTGACTTTCGTCTATTATCATAGTACAGTATAGACGTGAAGTAAAGTACAATTTTTTCATACATAAAGTGAAAATGATTCACGGATAGAGGTGCATTTCATGACGCTTACGGATTGCCAGATTCTGATGATTGTAGCCCAGTTGGGGACCTTTGCTGCTGCGGCCGAACAGATGCATCTTACCCCGTCGGCTATCAGTCATGCGGTGTCCGGCATGGAGGCTGAGTGCGGCTTCCCGTTGTTTACCCGGACCAAAAGCGGGGTCACCCTGACCGCAGCAGGGGAAAGTCTGTTCCCCTCTATTCGGCAGATGCTCAACAGCAGCGAGCTGTTGGACCAGTCCATAGCACAGATCAACGGTATGCATAAGGGTGTTCTGCGCCTGGGCGTCTTTAATTCCACCTGCGTAACCTGGATGCCCAAACTGGTGCCGCCTTTTCAGCAGGAATTTCCCGGTATCGATGTACAGATCTATCAGGGGTCCTATGCGGATATTGCTGCCTGGCTCAAAAACGGCGTGGTGGAATTGGGATTTCTCTCCAACTCCAGTGCAAAGGACCTGGATTTTGAACCGCTTTATGAAGACCCGCTGATCTGCATTGCACCGGCTTCCTATAAGCCGAAAAGGCCCGGATGTGTCTGGGCGGAGGAGCTGCAGGGGCAACCCTTTGTCAGCCAGCAGGCGGATGTGGATGCGGACATTCAAAGTTACTTTAAAAAGAACGATCTGCACGTCAACAGCCGGTGCTATATCGTGGATGACCAGTCCATGATTTCCATGGTGTCCTGCGGACAGGGTCTGGCCATTATGCCCGAGCTGATGTTCAAGATGGGAACCGATCACAGCGGCTGTCAGGTGCTGCGCCTGGAACCGGCTGCGGGACGCACCATCGGGGTGGCGTTTCTGTCCCGCAGCGGATTGTCACCGGCCGCCAGCCGTTTTATTGAGCATGCGCGCCGGTATGCCCAGACGCTCAAATAAACGCTGTCTGGCTGCCCGGCTGGTGGAGGGCTTTTCAAAAAAGGCAAAATAGAGTATAATAAGATGTTAAAGAACAAAAAGGGGGAAGCACCATGCCGGGTGATCTGCATACCCATACAACGTTTTCCGACGGATCGACCCCCGCCGAAAAACTGCCTTTTCTCGCACAATGTGCGGGAATGACCCACTTGGCAATTTCAGATCATGACTCTATGCGGGGCATCCGTTATGCCTATGCGCATCCTACCCAGGAAGGCGTTCATCTGATTCCAGCGGTGGAACTGACAGCTTATGACTATGAGCGTGCCCACCGGGTCCATCTGCTGTGCTACTGGCCGGATGACTGTGCACCGCTGGCGGAATTCTGTGAAATGATGGGTGAACGCCGCCGTGTGGCTGTTTTGCAAAGCTGCCGGGAACTGGAAGAGATCTGCCCGCAGTTCCGCACGGAAGAAGCGCTGGAACTGGCCAAAGAAAGCGGGACGCTGTTCAAGGCACACGTTATGCGGGTCTTGTGGCAGTATGGTCTGGCAGACGGTATGTACAATGAAGTGTACCGGTCCCTGTTTGGGCTGAAACCCGTGCGGGGGCGCATTTTGCATACACCGCGGTACGAACCGGTGGATGATGTGCTGGCCCTGATCAAAGCCTGCCGGGGCGTGGTGGTGCTGGCGCATCCCAGTGTGTACCACAGTATGGAACTGGCGCGGGAATTGATCTCGGCCGGTATGCTGGATGGACTGGAGATCGATCATCCCCGTAACACCCCGGAAGACAAGTCGGAATTGCTGCGCCTGGCAAAAGCCAATGATCTGCTGATCACCGGCGGAACGGATTACCATGGTTTGAACACCGTAACGCCGCGGCCTGTCGGTGCATTCTCTACCAGCGATGAACAAATCGTCCGCCTGGCTGCGCTGGCCAAAGCCCGCAAGGCTTCCAATAAAAAAGCACAGTGATATGGCAGGCCGGGAAAAAACCGGATTTTGCATACCCTGCGATGATAGCTTAACGTGAATGATAAAAGGAGCAAGATGTACTATGACGTATGTATATAACAACAAAGGAACCTGTTCTGTCCGCACCGAAGTGGAACTTAACCCGGATCATACCATTGCCGCTGTCCGCGTTCTGGGCGGCTGCAACGGCAACCTGAAGGGCATTGCAAGCCTGCTTGCGGGCATGAAGGCAGAAGATGCCATTGCCCGTATGGAGGGCACCACCTGCGGCAACAAGCCCACCAGCTGCCCGGATCAGATTGCACAGGCCCTGAAAGGCGCATTGGCACAACTGTAAAACAAAAGGAGCTGCACATGGACTGCTTCCATTATCCGTTGGATACCGAAACACTGCTGCGCAAAAAGCGGCGGCTGCGTCGGGAATTGTTGGCACAGAATCCCCATCCGCTGCACAAAAAAATTGCAATCCTGGGCGGGTCCACCACCAATGAGGTGGCGGACCAGCTGGGGCTTTTTTTGCTGCAATACGGTATTGAGGCGGAATTTTATCAGAGTGAGTATGCACAGTACTGGCAGGATGCCATGTTCGGCACCCCGGAACTGGATGCCTTTGCCCCGGATGTGATATACATTCACACCAGCTGGCGCAACCTGACGGACTTTCCCTCCACAGGAGATACGGAAGAACAGATTGACACCATGCTGGAGGCGCAGTATGCGCATTTTGAGACCATGTGGCAGGCGCTGGAACAAAAGTTTGCCTGCCCGGTCATCCAGAACAACTTTGACCGGCCCAATTATCGTCTGATGGGGAACCGGGATATCTGGGATCACCATGGCCGTTCCAATTTTATCAGCAGACTGAACCAGAAATTTTATGAATACGCCGCGTCGCATGAGCATTTCTATATCAACGATATTGACTATCTCTCGGCTGATTATGGACTGACTGCCTGGGGCGATGCCTTCTACTGGCATATGTACAAGTATGCCATGTGCCTGGATGCAATTCCGTCCCTGGCCAACAGTGTTGCCAACATTATCAAATCGTTGTATGGCCGCAACAAAAAAGCGCTGGTTCTGGATCTGGACAACACCCTGTGGGGCGGCGTGGTAGGCGATGACGGAGTGGACGGACTGGCCATCGGGCCGGAAGTGCCGGAGGGTCAGGTCTATGCCGAATTCCAGAGTTATTGCAAAGCGCTCAAAAGCATTGGCGTGATTCTGGCGGTGGATTCCAAAAACGAGAAAGAGAACGCACTGGCCGGATTGAACCATCCCGACGGTGTACTGCGTCCGGACGATTTTGTGGCGATCAAGGCCAACTGGGACCCCAAAGATCAGAACCTCAAAGCCATTGCGGCGGAGCTGAGCCTGGGAGCCGACAGCTTTGTGTTTGCGGATGACAACCCGGCGGAGCGTGCCATTGTGGCTGCGCAGGTGCCCGGTGTTGCCGTTCCGGCCCTGGATGGTGCCGAGAACTATATCAAAATGCTGGACCATGGCGGTTACTTTGAGGTAACCACCCTGTCCAAGGAAGATCTTCAGAAAACCGAACTCTACCACCAGAATGCGCAGCGTGCGGCTGCTCAGGCTGCATTCAGCGATTATGGCCAGTACCTGGACAGCCTGGAAATGACGGCAACCATCCGTGGGTTTGAGCCGTTGTATATCCAGCGGATTGCACAGTTGACCAATAAGTCCAACCAGTTCAATCTGACTACGCTGCGTTGTTCCGAGGATGATATCCGTGCCATGGCGCAGAACGAAAATCACATTTGCCTGTGCGGCAAACTGGTGGATAAATTCGGCGATAACGGAATTGTGACCGTGGTAAACGGGGAACAGCAGGGCGACGAACTGCACATGCGGTTGTGGCTGATGAGCTGCCGCGTACTCAAACGCGGCATGGAAGATGCCATGATGAATACCGTGGTGGAATGTGCTGCCGAGCGTGGCGTTTCCACAATTTACGGGTACTTTTATCCCACCGCCAAGAATGCCATGGTGCGTGAGTTTTACGCCAACTTCGGCTTCGTCAAAACCACGGAAGATGAAGCGGGCAATGCCGTGTGGAAACTGGATGTAGCCTCTTACCAGCCGCATCCGCTCCACATGAAAATCGAGCGCTGACCGAAAGGAGAGGCCATGAGAAGAAACGCTCTGCAAAAATGTGGTGCGTTGGTGCTGTTTCTGATTTTGACGGCGGCACTGTTAAAAGCCGTCGACTTTTTGCTGGTGGATGATGTTCACTCTTATTCACGGGTGATGCTGCAGGAATTGTATGCACAGTCCGGGCAAATCGACACACTTTTTCTGGGGTCATCCCACTGCTACCGAAGCGTTGACCCGGCGGTTGTGGATGAAACCCTGGGAACGCACAGTTTCAATGCTGGGTCGTCCCAGCAGCTTCCGGATGGTTCATATTACATGCTACGGGAAGCGGCAGAGCAAAATCCCATCAAAACCGTTTATCTGGAGATGTTCTACACCGGTTACAACGAAAGCCAATCCAGCAATGTGCCGATGGCCTGCTATCTGCTGACCGATTCTATGCGCTGGAATTCGCCGAATCGGTATCAGTACTTGTGGGAGATGGGGCAGATGGCGGCTTTGCCGGACCTGCTGCTTCCCGCACGCCATGGTGTGGCTTCTCCCAAAGACTGGCTTTCTTTGTGGAAGGCGAAATTGACGGATGGATACCAGCCCGGGAATTATACGTATGTAACATATCCCGAAGAGGGAGAGTTTTACCGCGGCAACGGATTTGTGTACACGGAAGGTGTAGCGCAGGATGGCTTTACCACCCTGCAGACCGTCAATACGGAGCAACCCCTGTCGGCGTTTGGCCGGGAATATCTGACCCGCATTGCCGATTATTGCCGGGAACAGGGGATACGTCTGGTGCTGTTCACGGCACCGCTGCCCAGCGCCTATGTCGCCAACACGGACGGTTACCAGGCCTATGTGGACGCGTTATGCACGTTTGCCGCGAAAAACAAAACCATCTATTGGGATTTTTCTCTTTACCGCGACAGAAAAATGCTGGGACTTGGTCTGGAGGATTTTTCGGACGCACACCATCTTAACGGAAGCGGCGCGGAAAAGTTTACGGCTGTGTTATGTGATACCATCGCCCGCGACGCGGCAGGGGAAGATACGGCATCTTTGTTCTGCGATACTGTGGAAGAGTCCCTGTCGCAGTACGCGGATAATACGATTTTCATGGCGGACGCTGCCATGAATTCCTAAAAGGAGGTCCTGCCATGCTGGCAGTTACATCGCCGGGATTTGTCGTGTTTGCGGCGTTGCTGGTGGGGCTTTGGTATTGGTGTGCACCGCCGCGCCGCTGGCAATTGATGCTGGCGGCCAGTGCGCTGTTTTATCTTTCGTTGGACTGGCAGGGATTTTTGACCCTGCTGGTGGATGCTGCGGTGGTCTGGTTGTGTGCACTGCAAAAAAAGCGAGGCTGGTTTGCGCTGGGGCTTGCGGCGGCACTGGCACCTTTGCTGCTGCTGAAATACTATGTGGCGGCTGTCGGCGGTTTGCAGGCTATGTTTGGTCTGCGGCTTTGGCAGCCGGAAATTCTGCAGCCGTTAGGTGTGGGGTATTTTACCCTGCAGCTTGTGAGCTATCTGGTAGATGCACACCGCGGTACAATCCTGCCGGAAAAGAACTTTGCACGTGTGCTTTGCTATACCAGCTTTTTCCTTTCGATTACCCAGGGACCGTTTAACCGTTACGGTGAACTGATGCCCCAGTTAGAAAATCCCACCCGCTGGGATAGTCGGCGAGTCTGGAACGGCGCCATGCGCTGCTTTTGGGGGTACTTCAAAAAGGTGGTCGTTGCAGACCGGGCGGCGGTTGTTGTTTCTGCGGCTTTTTCCAATCCCGCCGCGTTGGACCGCTCTCAGTTACTGCTGGGAACGGTGCTGTATTCCTTCCAGTTGTATGCGGATTTTTCCGGGTACACGGATATTGTCCTCGGCGTAGGGGAGGCACTGGGGCTTTCTCTGCCGGAAAATTTCCGCCAGCCGTTTCTGTCTGCCACAGTCAAGGAATTGTGGTCCCGGTGGCATATCAGTCTGTCCCGGTGGTTGAAAGACTACGTCTATATTCCGCTGGGGGGCAGCCGCTGCAAACCCTGGCGCCGGGATGTCAACTTGGTTGCCACGTTTTTGGTCAGTGGAATCTGGCACGG
>NZ_JACJKP010000360.1 GCF_016901605.1 Gemmiger formicilis | reverse complement strand
ACAATGGGGCTGGAACCGTGGCGGATGTTCACCGTGTACTCGATGCCGTCGCCGCCTGGGTGGCTGACCCACTGACCGCCGGTGATGAACTGCCATTCCGTATCCTGCCGGAAGGAATCGCACATGCCGCCGTGGCAGCCCGCCAGTCCTACACCGGCGCCCACCGCCTTGCAGACATTCTGCACATAGCGATGGTCGATTTCCCCCATAGTCCAGCATGCCACGATCAGGTCCAGGTCCATCAGCCGGTCCAGGTCTCCCAGTACATCCAGGGTATCGCTGATGGTGCAGGCATAGCCGTGCTTTTCCAGCAGGCCCGCAAAACGTTTGGAGGTCAGCTGAGGTTCATGACCGTCCCAGCCGCCCTGCAGGATCAATGCTTTTTTCATAGTAACACTCCTTTGAATGAAAAATCCGGGATTTGTCCCCGTTCCGTATCAGATGCGGCAGGCCAGCCCGTGGCTCTGTCTGTCGGATTCAAAAATCAGGTCGATGACCTTCATCACCCGCAGGCACTGTTCC
The DNA here is from genome assembly GCF_016901605.1 of Gemmiger formicilis. Classification (GTDB taxonomy): domain Bacteria; phylum Bacillota; class Clostridia; order Oscillospirales; family Ruminococcaceae; genus Gemmiger; species Gemmiger formicilis_B. Next base: position 190 of record NZ_JACJKP010000360.1, on the reverse strand, counting down.
GGCTTGACGATGAGTTCCGCCCCGTTGTCGATCACATCCACAATGTTCTTGTAGTAGTCGGACCAGTCGGTGGTCACTTCCGGCAGGATACGGAATGGCAGTTCATCACCGGCGGTCAGTGGGTCAGCCACCCAGGCGGCGACGGCATCGAGTACACGGTGAACATCCGCCACGGTTCCAGCCCCATTGT
>NZ_JACJKP010000359.1 GCF_016901605.1 Gemmiger formicilis | reverse complement strand
CTGGGGCAGTGCGCTGAGGATGAAGGCGCCCAGGGTGGAGCCGGTCAGGCTGTTGACGCCGCCGAAGAATACCATGATGACCCAGTCGGCGCTCTTCTTCCAGCCGAACCCGGAGGGGTCGACGTAGGACATATAGAAGGCATACAGAACGCCGGAGTAGCTGGTCAGCGCCACGCTGAGCAGGAAGGCGATCATCTTGATGCGGGTCACGTGGATGCCCATGGCTTTGGCGGCCAGCTCATCCCCCTTGAGGGCGACGCACTGACGGCCGTATTTGCTGGATTTGAAGAAAGCGGCCAGGGCGATGGCCACGATGGCAGATACCAGCGCAATGCTCAGGGTGACCTTGCGGGGAATACCGGTCAGGCCCGAAGCGCCGCCGGTGAGGGTGGTCATCCGGTTCAGCAGGGCGGCGATGGCTTCGCCAAAGCCCAGGGTGACCAGAGAGATATAGTCCCGGCGCAGGCGCACCACGGGATAGCCGATCAGATAACCGATGCTGGTGGCCATGACTACGGCCAGCAGTGCCGCCAGGGCAAAAGGAACATCAAGGCGAATGACCAGCAGGCCGGAAGCATAGGCGCCGATGGCCATAAAGGCCGCCTGCCCCAGGCTGAACATACCGGTCAGACCGGTGAGAACGTAAACGCCGGCCACCGCAATCAGTGTAATGCAGACCTGGGTGAGGACGTTGGTGACAAGTGCAGACATAGAAAC
>NZ_JACJKP010000358.1 GCF_016901605.1 Gemmiger formicilis | reverse complement strand
GTGATACCTACACCACCCTGACCGACGAAACCACCGCCTGGACCGGCGGCTGGTATCTGGCCGAGGGTACCGTGACCATCAGCAAAAAGGTCACCGTGACCGGCGGCGTACAGGGTCTGGCTGGCGGTCAGCGGCGTTTTGGCCGTGACCTGGGTGCCTCCCTCCGGCTGGGTGAACCAGCCCTCAAACTGGTAGTCCTCCCGGGTGGGGGTGGGCAGCCTGACGGGTTTGTGCTCCATCGTCACCAGCGTGGTGTCCGTAAGGGTGGCGCCGTTGCCGTCCAGGAAGATGCGGTATTCCACCTGCAGGGGGGTGCTGCCGCCGGTGATTTCGCTTTTATCGGTCAGCACGCACAGGCCGGTACCGTCCAGCGTGCCGCTGTCATTCTGCAGGGTGGTGTCGTCCAGTTCCAGAGAACCGTTCACCGTCAGGGTGCCGCTGTTGGTCAGGGTGCGGGGAGCATCCGGTGTGCCGTTGACATGCAGGGTGCCGGTGGCGGCAATGGCCAGTGTGCCCCGGTTGTCCAGGTCGCCGCCCGCCACCAGCACCGTACCGTTGTTGGTCAGGGTGCCGTTGTTGACCAGCCCCTTCTGGCAGGTCAGGGTGCCGTTCACCGTCAGTTGCCCGTTGGCGTACACGGTCAGGGGGCGGTCCAGGGTCATATCGTCGGTAAGGATGATGCTGCCGTAAACGGTGGCGGCGTCTTTCTGCACCCACAGGCAGC
>NZ_JACJKP010000357.1 GCF_016901605.1 Gemmiger formicilis | reverse complement strand
GCCGCCGCCCAGCGCAGCAAACTGCTGGCGGAACTGCCGCCGGTGGATGTGGTCATTACCATGGGCTGCAACGTACAGTGCCCCATGCTGACCTGTACCCGGCGGGAGGACTGGGGCCTGCCCGACCCCACGGGTCAGGATGACGCGGCCTTTAACGCCGTGATCGACGAAATTGAGCGCCGGGTACGGCGGCTGCGGGAAGAACTGCGCAACGCCGATTGACGGTGCCTGCCCGCCGTGCTATACTGGGTACATCTTGAAACATAAGGCAGGAAAACTGCAATGCATCGTCCTATCTGAAAAATCCCAAAACGCGCAGGCAAGGTGCCGGGGCACGGCGCCTGTTTGCCGTGCGCATCCGGGATTTTTGGGAAAGGACGTTTTTTTTCGTGAAACGCAATATTTATCTCATGTACGCCATGACCTTTTTGCAGGGCATGGTGTTTTACGGGGCGATAGCCACCCTGTACCGGCAGGCCCAGGGGGTCACGATTTTTCAGATCACCCTCATCGAGAGCATCTCCTATGCCCTGACCATTGCGCTGGAAGTGCCCTGGGGTGTGGTGGCGGACCGCATCGGGTACAAGCGGACTATGGTCTTATGCTGCTGGCTGTATTTCCTGTCCAAGATCATCTTCTGGCAGGCGTCGGATTTTGGCGGTTTTCTGGCAGAGCGGGTGCTGCTCAGTGTGGTGATTGCCGGGCTTTCCGGGGTGGATACCAGCATCCT
>NZ_JACJKP010000356.1 GCF_016901605.1 Gemmiger formicilis | reverse complement strand
GAATATGTCTACAGCGGCGCAACACCGGAACAGGCCCGGGCGGAGGAGCTGGCGGACAAGCTGGGGCTGGCCTGGTCCTCCAGCGAACCCGCCGTGGTGATGGTGGATGCCGACGGCAACCTGGCGGCGGTCGGCACCGGGCGGTTCGGTGGGGTCCGGCGCAGCGGAAACTGCCGCCGTGGCAGGGGCAGTTTCTTCTGATACCGAAGCCCCCGACGGGGATGCCGCACAGGCCGTAAGTACCAGAAGGGCCGCTACGCCAAGCAGGGAACGTTTCATGGCGAATACCTCCTTTTTAGATCCAGTATAGCATAAAGTGGGGCATACCACAGCCGCCGAAAGAAAAAGTTACAAAAGCAATGAATTTTTTCAAAAAAATTGCAAAAACTACTTGACAGAACCCCCTTGAATTCGTATAATAATAGAGCGCTTTTTGATAGGCGCCAATGTGGCGGTATAGCTCAGTTGGCTAGAGCATTCGGTTCATACCCGAAGTGTCACCGGTTCAAATCCAGTTACCGCTACCAGGAGATACAAGGTTTCGCTAAAATACTTGGGGATCGGTTGCAATAGTGGCCGGTAGGTTGCTTGCTGTTTTAGCGAAATCTTGTATTCTATGAGGCCCGTTGGTCAAGCGGTTAAGACACGGCCCTTTCACGGCTGTAACATGGGTTCGATTCCCGTACGGGTCATAAAAAATCTCCTTCAGCTTAGGCTGAGGGAGATTTTTTTGTTTC
>NZ_JACJKP010000355.1 GCF_016901605.1 Gemmiger formicilis | reverse complement strand
GGTCTGCCCGCCTCCCAGTTCCTTCTGTATTTCACGGCGGTCAGCGGCTTTACCCAGTGGGTCATCGGCATTCTGGACAAAGGGGCTACGCTGCACCGCCAGTCGCTGGAGATTTCGCGCATCCGGGAAACGCTGGACTGGCCGGAGCCTTTCCGGCTCACGGGCGGCAAGCCGCTGCCCCGGGACCCTGCCATGCCCTGCGAGATTCGCTTTGACCATGTGAGTTACCGCTACCCCGAAGCGGACAAAGACACCCTCCACGACATTGACCTGACCATCCATGCCGGGGAAAAGCTGGCCATCGTGGGGCTCAACGGCGCGGGCAAAACCACCCTGGTGCGGCTGGCCTGCGGTTTCCTGGACCCCACCGGGGGCCGGGTGCTCTTGAACGGGCAGGATATCCGGGACTTCAACCGGCGGGACTATTATGCCCTGTTCTCGGCGGTGTTTCAGGATTTTTCCCTGCTGGAAGCCAGCGTGGCGGAAAACGTGGCCCAGCGGGTGGAGGGCATTGACACCCAGCGGGTGTGGGACTGCCTTGCCAAGGCGGGCCTGACCGAAACGGTACAGGCGCTGCCCCAGGGCCTGGAAACCAAACTGGGCCGTCAGGTGTACGAGGACGGGGTGGAACTTTCCGGCGGGCAGACCCAGCGGCTGATGCTGGCCCGGGCCCTTTATAAAAACGGGCCCATTCTCGCCCTGGACGAACCCACCGCGGCCCTGGACCCCCTGGCCGAGGACGATATCTAC
>NZ_JACJKP010000354.1 GCF_016901605.1 Gemmiger formicilis | reverse complement strand
CGCTGCTGCACGCGGGCGGTCTGGCGGTGGTGGCCGTGGCTGCCTTCCTCAGCTGGAGCCGCTACACCGCCGCTGTCACCCCCACGGTGGATACGGCGGCCAGCGTAGGCAGCGAGGGACTGAGTTACGGTGCGGTGCTGGCCGGTGGTATAAAACAACTGCTGGGCATTGGCCGTGACGATAAGTTTGCCCAGATCATGGCCGCTATGGGGGATGCCTTTTTCACCCGGCGGGTCTGCCTGCTGGGTGGCGGCGTAATGGCTGTGCTTGCCATCACCATGGTGGCGGCTGCGGCCTGGCTGGCAGCCGAAAAAGGCGCGCCCCGCCGCGGCATTCTGGTGCTGCACCTGGGCTTTGCCTTTTGCTTTGCGGCGCTGTATGCGTTCCATCTGATTTTGTATTACTACAATTTTTCCGATGTGGAAGGGCTGGCCCTCAAAGACTATGACCGGTATCTGACCCCCTATTATCAGGCTTGGATGCTGGCCATGCTCTGCCAGTTGGCCCGTGCGGCCCGCGGCAGACTGGGGCGTGCTGCCTTGGGAGGCGCCGTGGCGGTGGTTGTGACGGTGTTCTGCTGGCGGGGCGTTCCTGCGGCGGGATTCTGGACCGCAGCCGACAGCCTGTATACCCTGCGTGCCGATGTGCAGCAGCGGGCAGAAGTGATGAACACTGTGCTGGATTGGGATGACCGTGTGCTGGTGCTCAGCCAGGGCGATGACGCTACCCGCTGGTACTATTATCGGTACGAACTTACC
>NZ_JACJKP010000353.1 GCF_016901605.1 Gemmiger formicilis | reverse complement strand
AAACGCATCTATCAGGTGGGCATCCCCTCCATCGCCATGACTTCGGTGGGCAGCGTGATGACCTTCTGCATGAACCGCATCCTCATCGGCTTTTCCAGCACGGCGGTGGCGGTGTTCGGCGTTTATTTCAAGATGCAAAGCTTCATCGTTATGCCGCTGTTCGGCCTGAACAACGGCATGGTGCCCATCATCGCCTACAACTACGGCGCCCGCAAACCGGAGCGCATTACCAAAGTGATCAAAATGGCCATGGTGGCCGCCATCTCCATTATGCTGGTGGGCTTTGCCGCGGCGCAGCTTTGCCCCGGCCTGCTGCTGAGCATCTTCAACGCAGGGCCCGATATGCTGGCCCTGGGCGAGGTGGCACTGCGCATCATTTCGTTCCATTTCATTGTGGTAGGCTTCAACATCGTGGCTTCGGCTGCCTTCCAGGCGCTGGGCCGCGGTGTTATGGCACTGCTGGTATCGCTGGTGCGTCAGCTGTTTGTGCTGGTGCCCGCCGCCTGGCTGCTGAGCCTGAGCGGCAATGTAAACCTGATCTGGTGGTCCTTCCCCATTGCGGAAGCCGCCTCTCTGGTCATGTGCAGCCTGTTCCTGGCCCACTGCTACCGTACCATCGTACACCCCATGATGGACCAGGCCCCTGCCACCGTATAAATTTAACCGGAAGGAGCGTGCGCCTATGCTGCGTTACGTGAAAAACGGCATGCTGCTGCTCAGCATCGCCTTTATCGTCCTGGGGGTCCTGCTGCTTGTTATGCCGC
>NZ_JACJKP010000352.1 GCF_016901605.1 Gemmiger formicilis | reverse complement strand
CCAGTAGCAGGCTGTTTTCTTCGGGTACGCCGTCAAAACTCCAGGCATAGTTGCTGCCGTTTTCCGGCAGTTCAAAATGGTCCTTCATCCAGTTGCCGCCCCAGACGCCCGGGTCAAAGTAGGGCACCATCCGGAAGGGACGCTGCGTCGTCTGGCGCAGGGCTTCCCGGTAGGCGGCGCCGTCCACCATGGCGGGGCTGCCCTGGGTGGTCATGTCCAGGTAAAAGTCCATGGTGTTCAGCAGATGATCTTTTTCCCGGTCGGCCCAGCGCCACTCGGCAAAAAAGCCGCGCTTGTACTTTTTCAGCTTGGGCAGGTCGGCCTGGGCGGTGCGCCAGTTGGTCATGCCGCGGCGATACCGCAGCTGGATCTCCCACCGGGTAATGTCCGCCACCACCTGCACGTCGCCGGGGTGCACCAGTGTGGCACCCACGCCGTACACCAGCACAAGGCCTTCGGCAACCGCATCAATGCGCTGCCGGGCTTCCTCGATTTTGGCTTCGTAGAAGAAATCCCGCAGCCGCCGCACCGTCATGATGCCGAACACAGGGTCCTGGGGCAGCAGATCGCGCTCCAGGGCGGCATCCAGCTTTTCCGGCTCAAAGGCCAGGTCATCGCTGTGGATCACCAGGGCGGGGTGCAGGGCAGCCAGCCCGTCCAGCAGTTCCTGCTGGTCCACGCCGGGGTAGCACTCGATGCTGAGCACGCATTTCCCGGTGCCGCAGGCATCGCCCAGGGCCCGGGCAATGGCACCGGCCCCTTCATACACCCGGGCGTC
>NZ_JACJKP010000351.1 GCF_016901605.1 Gemmiger formicilis | reverse complement strand
GACGGTGCCTCCAAGCTGCGGGTTTTCTGGGACATTATCATTCCCCTTTCCAAGCCCATCATGGCCGTTATGGTGGTGTTCAGCATGGTCGCCTACTGGAACGACTGGTTCACCGCATTGATCTACATGACCGGCGAAGGCCGCGCGCCCCTGCCCCTGGTACTGCGCAACATCCTGATTGCCAGCGAAACTTCCGCCAGCCAGGCCAGCATGATCTCCGGCGGCTATGCCGAACTGAACAAGCTGACCGAAATGATCAAGTTCGCTTCCATCATTGTGGCAGCCGCCCCCATGCTCATCGTTTATCCCTTTGTACAGAAGTACTTTGAGCAGGGCTTCATGGCCGGTGCCGTTAAGGGCTAAAATTCCGACCGCCGCCAGTGGCGGAAACAGGGAGGAATTTTAGGCGCAGCGGTCGGCAAAGGCGAGCGGGTTGCGAACCGCGAAGCCTGCGCCGGGTACCGCAAGAGCGTTCCTTACTCTGATGCCGCCTGCTTTCCTCTCACTCTCATTCAAATCCAAATCTCATTCACCATACATTCCATGAAAAAGGAGAAACATCATGAAAACATCCACCAAACGCATGGGCGCGCTCGTCGCGCTGCTGGGTGTCACGGCCAGCCTGACCGCCTGCGGCGGCGGCAGCGCCAACACTGTGGAACCCGGCACCGTCAACACCAACACCGAACAGACCGACTTCAAGATCATCAGCGGTATCTCGGCCCTGTCCGGCGGCTACGATTCCAACGAAGTGCTCAACACCATGGCCCAGAATGCC
>NZ_JACJKP010000036.1 GCF_016901605.1 Gemmiger formicilis | reverse complement strand
CGGGCAGCGGCAGGAACATCAGGGAGAGGATGAACGCCCCGCTGGTGAGAAAATGCTGCCAGGGGGATGCCTGCAGGGTACGTGCCATCTGGAGAATCCCCAGATCATCGCATCCCCAGCACCCCGGCCATACGATCAGCAGCACCACCAGGCTGACGGCCAGATACGGCAGCGTCCATTGCAGCCAGCGGCGGGTAAAGGCATCGCCCCGGCGCAGGTTGCCCACCAGCGTGACAGCACCGTGGATCACGGCAAAGGCCAGCAGGACAAACAGCGCTTTGTAGACAAAAAAGGCCGGGGTCTGCCAGTCATACCGGAAAAACAGCCGGTCGGTGGCCAGCGTCAGCAGGCACCACAGCACCGCTGCGATGCCCTCCCCTACCAGACGTTTGTTGGGACGAATCATCTTTTTCTCCTTTACCGCGGACACATTCACAGCAGCGCCTCAAAGCCGGCAGCGTTTTCGGGGGCTTCGGCGGCGCGGTATTCGTCCGGCGTGCCGAAAGGCAGGTGCAGGTCGGTGGCAAAGCCCCGTACCGCCGCGCCGTGGGCCGCCAGTACATTGTAAATGCCGGACACAAAAAACTCCTTGTACTCGCAGGCATGCAGATACTCGGCGCAGGCGTCGGCGTAGGTCTTTTTATCCTTGAAGTAGTAGGCGCCGCAGATGGCGTCATGGCTGACCACCTGCTTTTCCACCGTATGGCAGACGTTGCCGTCGGCACCGTACTGCAAGTAGCTGTAAGCCGGGGAATCGCTCTCAAAGGTCAGCAGCGCCCCCGCCGGACCGTCGGCAAAGTTGCCTTCGGCGCAGAATGCATTGAAAGACCGGCACAAGAACAGGTGGTCACAGTCATTGAAGAGCAGCGGCTCCCCGTCGGGCAGGCCTTCGGCGCCTTTCAGGGCCGTGACGGCTGCCCCGGCCGTTACCTCCGGCAGGGCCACAATGCGGGCATCCGGCCAGTATTCCCGGATCTTCCGGTCGATGGCAAAATCCCGGATGTGCTCTTCCAGCACCACAAAGGTAAGGTCGGCGCAGTCCACGAACTTTTCCACGCTGCGGGCCGCCCAGTAAAAGAAGGGCTTGCCGTGAATTTCGATCAGCGGTTTGGGGCAGACAAAGCCGTTTTCAAAAAAGCGGCTGCCGCGGCCTGCCATGGGCAGGATCAGATGCAGTTTGGACATAAGGCGGCTCCTTTCCGGCGGCGCTCAGGCGTTGTCCCGGGCAGCCAGCATCCTGCACTCTTCCTCGATCACGCGGGAGAGGCCGGTCTCGATATCCACCTGGGGCACCCAGCCGTAGGCTTCTTTGGCGTGGGCATTGTCGCACAGGCTGAACTTGTTCACCTCGTGGTCGAGGATCTCTTCCTTGATGCCGTAGGCCCCGCCGTACAGTTCGGGGTATTTGGCCCAATAATGGCTGGAGGGGCAGTATTTGGCCTCGATCTCCTTGCCCATCAGGCGGCAGGCGGTGGCGTACAGTTCCCGCACCGAGTAGCTCTGGTTGCTGGACACGTTCACCGCGTCAAAGCCCTTTTGGGGATGTTCCACCACCCGCAGGGCCAGGGCGATCAGGTCATCCACATATATGTAATCCCGGCGCTGGTTGCCGTCGGAGTGGAATTCCGGCGTACGGCCATAGTACAGTTCCCGGATCATATAGCCCACAAACGGCGGCTGCTTGCGCAGGCAGTCGATATGGGGGCCGTAGACGTTGGCAAACCGCAGGCAGGTCACCGTCATGCCGTAGGTATCGGCAAAGCTCTGGCAGAACCGCTCGCCGCAGTATTTGGTGTTGGGGTAGATGAGCGTGGGCGGGTTGAAGGAATTTTCCACCGTGGGGAACTGGGTTTCGTTCTCATACATGGCGTTGGTGGATGCCTGCACCAGCTGCTTGACGCCGGTGCGGCGGGCACATTCCAGCAGATGCACCAGGCCCAGGGTGTTCACTTCCACCGCCTGGACGGGGTCGCTCTGGCAGTCCGGCAGCGGCGCGATGCCCGCAATATTGTACACCACATCAAACTTTTCGGCTTCAAACAGGGCCGGGATGGCTTCCCGGTCCCGGATGTCCATGCGGCGCACTTCGGGGCCGAAATCGTGGTCCTCAAACTTCAGGTTATCCAGGTTGCCGTAGGAAAAGTTATCAATGCCCACGACTTCGTCGCCGCGCTTCCACAGCGCATGCCACAGCTGGCCGCCGATAAAGCCGGCAGCGCCCGTTACCAACACTTTCATGAGAGTTCCTCCTTACTGCTGCACCGGGATTTCGGTGTAGGTATAATCGTCAATGATGGTGGTGCGCCATTCCCGTTCCACAAAGGCACGGGGGCTGCGCAGGTACCGCCCGCAGAGTTTGAGCAGGCTGATGCCGAAGCTGGTAAGCTTGTTGTTGCTGACCTGGTCTTCCTCCCGCCAGCTGATGGGGAAGAACAGAACCTTCTGCTTGAGCTGGCACTGGGCCAGGATCATGCAGTCGTTGAAATAGAGGGTGTCGGGGAATTTTTTGTAGTAGCCGTTTTTCAGGGAGGCTACGTCATACAGGTTCAGTCCGCTGCCCAGGTCGGTGATGCGGCGGCGCGCCACCAGGGTGAACAGCGCGTTGAAGCCATGGTTGCCCACCACGCGCAGGGTGCTGTACCCCTGGATGCGGCTGCCCTTCATGAAGCGGGAGCCCAGGCAGCAATCATATTTTTTGTAGGTGCCGTCCTGCAGGATGGGCAGCAGGTCCGCGATAGCGCCCTGGTCATCCCCATGGAGCACCACCAGGTGGTCATACCCGTGGGCCACCGCATAGCCGAAAGCCACCTTGTGGCTGCCGCCCAGACCATAGTTTTTATCGTTGCGCAGCAGCCGCACCGGTGCATCGGGATGGCGGCGGCGCCAGTCCTGCACGGCTTCCTCGGTGCCGTCGGTGGAACGGTTGTTCACGACGATGCATTCGCCGACCCACGGCGCCACCCGGGCGTCCAGCAGTTGGGACAGCACCCGGGGCACCTGTTTTTCACAGTTATAAGCGGGGATGAATACCAGCAGTTTTTCCATCGGTCAGGCTCCTTTGATTCCATACAAGCAGAATTTTGTTTAAGCATAGCACAAAACAGCGTTCACCGCAATGTGCCCGGCGTTCTATCAAGCGCCCTTGTCCACCACCAGTACCTGCAGGCTGGCCGTGCCGTGGGTGACCGTATACCGGTCCGCCAGGGGCAGGTTTTCCTCGATCCAGGCGTGGAAAGCCGCCATATCCCGCACTTCGGCATCGTCGTACAGGATCACATCGGGCAGTTTTTCGGGCATTTCCTCGTAATACTGCACAAAGCGCGGGTCGCTGTCGGTGCCCGAAATCACCGACGCCTGGGCCACGGTCATGGTGCCGTCGGCCATCAAAAAGCCCAGTCCATGCTGTTCCCCGATGGCCTGCAGCAGCTGTTTTCCCCCATAAGGCGCCAGGGCTTCGTACAGGCATTCCTGCATATCGGCGGCTTTCTCGTCGGCCCAGATGCCTTTGGCGGGGCCGTTTTCGATGCGGACCAGGGTGGTATCGGCCAGGCTGTGGGGTTTCCAGCCGGTCACCTGTACCAGCCACAGACGGGACACCGTGGGGTAAAGCAGCAATACCGTCAGCAGCGCCGCCAGTCCCCAGCGCCCGGTACGGAACACCGGGTGCCGCAGGGCCAGCGCCGCCGCACCGCAGACCGCCGGCCAGAACAGATACATAAAGGTTGTGGGCAGCGCAATGAGGGTGGAGCGCAAAATCATCAGGTAGGCCGCCACTCCCGGCAGCCAGCCCAGCCAGAACAGAACCTGCCGCACGCCGCGGTCCTGGGCCCGGCGGCGGTCCGCCCAGAAGGTCCAGCCGCCCGCCAGCGTGGCCGCCAGATAAACATGACGGTAGTCGAGGCCTTCCTCCCGCAGGGCCCAGAGCAGGCACCATACACCGAGCAGCCCGGTATACAGCCAGAGGGCGGTTTCCACACTGCGCACCACACCGGGGCGGCAGCGCACCACCCACAGGGCGGTAAGAAGGGCAGTCCCTGCCAGCGGCAGCGCACTGAACCGCACCACAGCCAGGGCCTGCCCGGTCAGTTCAGCCAACCGCTCCCCGGCGGTAAAGTCATACTGCGGGTCATTGAGCACCAGCGTGATCCGTTCCAGCAGCGCAGCAAAATCAAAGGCCATGCCCTGCAGCGCCCAGAGAAGGAACGCCCCCCCGCAGACACCGCTGGTCACCGCAAACACCGCAGCCCCCCGGGGGATGCTCCGTTTGCCGGAACGGGCCAGCACCACCATGCCCACCAGGAACACCGGCGCCGCCGCCACACTTTGGGGATAGGCCAAAAAGCTCAGGCAGGCGCACACCGCCCCGGCGGCCACCCGCCATACGCCCTGCCCCTGCCGGGGTCCGGGGGCAAAGTAGCCGTACCAGAACAAAAAAGCCGCCAGCGTATAGTGAAACTGCTGGCTGACATAATCCGGCCCCAAAAACCACTTGGGCGTAAAGACAAAGAGCCCCAGGGCAAGCAGCCAGGCAGCCCTGCCGCCCAGTGCCCCCCGCAGACTGCGGTAAAACCAGAAGCTGAGCCCCGCCTTGACCAGCAGCATGACCACCCGCACGAACAGCAGCAGGCCGGTGGTGCCGCCGGTCACCCCCAGGAAAAACGCCACCAGCGGCGCCGTGGTCAGGGCGCTGAGCTGGTGCGGTTCCCACATGGTGGCAAACAGCCGGTCACCGCTGACCAGCCGGAACCCCAGGGAGAGGGCGTATTCTTCGTCAATTTCCAGCCCCACAAACAGGCTGCGTACCATGGCGGCCGCAGCCGCAGCGGTCAGCAGCCACAGGGCGCTTTTCGCAAGCCGGTTTTTCTGTGTCGTTGTCAAACCGAATCTTCCTTTGTGTTATTTTCCACCCGGCGCCGCAGCAGGGTATCCCGCGCCCACCACAGGTAGGGCAGCCAGTTCAGGCAGAAAGCCTCCCACTTGCGCTGCAGCAAATTCTGCGGCCGGGAGGCCGTCCTCACCGGGTCCACTTTGATATACCGGGACTTTTGCATGATGCGGATGGCTTCCTGCCCGGTGGGGGTTTCCTCCGGGGTGCAGTATTCCGGCCCCAGAATACGGAACCGTCCGGGCTGTTCGGCCACCAGCCGGTTCAGCTGGCTTTCATCATGAAACCGGGCAATCACCCCGTGGCTCAGGTCCTCATCGGTACGTGCCTTCAGTTCCCGGCACAGGTCCAGATAGGCCGCGCTTTGCCCGCCGTTGAGCCCACCCGCCACATACCAGGTACCGCAGTTGTAGGGGATGCCCGCCCGGCTTTTGCGGCGGCGCTCATAGGGGTGGAAGATGGGATTTTTGCCGTAATAAGGCAGATGGCAGACCACCGTCAGCACCTGGCCCCGGGCGGCGTCGGGCAGCAGTTCCCCGGCGGTGACATCCCGCAGGCAGCGCAGGTTGGCATTGGCAAAAAACAGGTAATCGTACCCGGCCAGCCGGTCCGCCTGCCCCAGAAAAGCATCGAACCGCTGCATGGTGCTGTACGGCCAGGGCAGCGCTTGCTGAGGAATCCGCCGCACATCGGGCTGGTCCTCGTAATCAATGGTTTCGGCATCGGTGAACACATAGAAGGTGCGTTCACAATCCGGCAGAAAATGTTCCTTGAAATTGGGGTAAAAATCGTGCCAGAATACCCGGTACGCGCCCGTACACAGGTAAAGCACCGCCACACGCGGTTGTTTCATGACCGGTTCCTCCTTGTCCGCAGAATACGCGCGGCATATCCGCGCAGATACGCGGCATCACTGCCCCAGCCGTAGACGGCCAGGTTGAGCAGATTGGGCAGAATGCATACGATAACGGCCCGGGGGATCAATCCCAGCCAGCCCTGCAGGGGCACTGCCTCACAGACAGCCCAGGTGCCGCCCATGCACAGGGCCAGCGTGACCAGATGCAGCCCCTGCATCCGCAGATAATGCCCCATGCTGCCCCGCATATACTGCCGGAACACCACCAGAATCCGCCCTGCCCACATAATGCAGTGGGCCACCACCGTGGCAATGAGCGCACCGGTGACATCAAACCGCGGGAACAGCGCAAAACTGAGGACCAGGTTGACGGTTGCCGAGGCTACCATGAACCACTGGTCCTGTTCAAAATGCCCCAGCACGGCCCGGTAGGACCCCAGCATGCGGTGGTTCCAGCCCACGTATTCATTCAGGCAGAACACCAGCACAAAGCCCATGGGCAGCAGCCAGTCGTCCCCCATCCAGGCCGCCATAAAGGGCTGGAACAGGCAGAAGTAGGCGGTGGCCACAAAGCTGGCAAACAGATAACTGAACAGGTCCATGCCCCAGAACACCTGTTTGTCGTGGTCGTTGGCAGCGGCCGTTTTGTCGTAAACGATGTTGCCGATGGCTGCGGCAAAGCTGTCCATGACCTTGTTGCCCAGGTCGGTGGCGCTGGTAGAGATGTTGGTATAGTTGCCCAGCAGGGTGGTCTGGACCGAACCTCCCATGCGGGAGGTGACGATGGTATCCGACGAGCCGTAGATGGTGTTGGACAGCCGGTGCACCAGATAATACCGCAAATCGTGGAAGATGCCCAGTTCCTTGAAGTCCCGGAAGGTGACCTTGACGTCATGCACATAGGGGAAGTCCTTGCGGAACCGGCGGGCCACCACCAGGTTGGCGCAGACGTTGCAGACGATGGACACGCTGAAATAGAGCACATAGTTGGGCAGCCACAGCGAAACGGCAATTTTGGCCAGCGAGGTAAGCACGTTGAAGCAGAAGTCGATGCGGGTGCACAGGTACCCCTGCTGGGTGCAGGTGTACATCAACCGCCGGGTGACCAGAAAATAGCTGCACAGCGTGGAAATCACATTCAGGCCGTAGACCGTGTAGCCGGTGGAAAGGGGCACATCGGGCATGATCCAGGGCAATGCGGCGGCGCCCAGCAGCGCCAGCACCGCAATGGCCAGACCCACCGCCCGGTAGGCCCACTTGTACATGGACATGTACTTGCTGATTTTTTCCACATTCTTGGCAGCGATCTGTTCATACAGGCGGTAGCTGATGACGCTGCCCACGCCGAACTCGGCAATGGAAAAGAAGTTGAACAGCTGGGTGACCACCTGGGACGCCGTGCTGATCTGGGTGCCGAAGTTATAGACCAGCAGTCTGCGGGTGACCAGGCCCAGCAACAGCAGCAGCAGGCTGGAACCCAGCGCGTAAGCCATATTGATAAGGGTACGTTTGGTTCGCAAAACAGGTTATCCTTTCTTGCGGCAGGCGGCCACCCACAGCGTAAAACGCGGGCCGAACCACCGCATCATGGTGCGGAACAGCCGCCAGTCACGGCGGGTATTCACCTCGGTGCCGTAGGCGTACAGGGGGCGCAGCTGCCGCAGATACGGCAGGCAGGCGCGCCGGATCGAGGCGTCCGACACGGCAGCGGTGCGGGCCTGGGGCCAGAACACATCGGCCGCGGCGTTGCGCATCACGGCGTAGGTTGCGGCGTCCACATGGCCGGCGGCCGCCAGGGTGGCCAGGTGCCGCTGGGCAGCCACCAGCGCCTTGAACCGCTTGGGCAGGTTTTTGGCGTCGGTAAGCAGGCTGCCCTGCCGCCCCACCCGGTAATGGGTAAAGACCACATCCAGGAAATAGACGCCCTCGCACCGGGTCAGCAGCAGCAGATCAAAGGGCCAATCCTCCGCCCAGCGCACGTCGGGCCAGAACCGCAGGCGGTTTTCCCGCAGCCAGGCGCGGCGCAGGCAGTATTTCCATACCGACCAGTGCCCTGCCGCATACAGCACATGCAGCCGCTCGGCGTAGTCGGTACTGTCAAAGGGGCCGGGCAGCAGCCGCAGCCCCTCGTGTTCTGTCAGGGTTCCGTCGGGCAGCCATTCCAGGTGCTTGCCCACATACCAGTCATACCCGGGGTGGGCGGCCAGTTCCCGGCGCAGCGCCGCCAAAAGCCCCGGGGCCATGGCATCGTCACTGTCCAGAAAAAGCACCCACTCCCCCGTGGCGGCTTTCAGCCCGGTGTTGCGGGCAGCAGCCAGCCCCCCGTTGGGGCGGTGGATGACCTGCACACCGGGAATTTCGGCGGCAAAGGCATCGCAAAGCTGCGGGCCCATGTCGGTGGAACCGTCATCCACCAGGATGCACTCCCAGTCCTGCGGACCTTCCTGTTCGGCCACGCTTTTGACGCAGGCGGCCAGATAGTTCTGCACGTTGTACACCGGGATGATGATGGAAAACAGCGGCATACCGGCACCTCTTTCCTGTTTAGTCGGTCTTGATCAGCTGCCAGTCCGGCTGGTACAGCGCGGATCGTTTGGTGTGGGCGTACCACCGGTCGGGCGCCCAGGTTTCGCGCCCCGGCGCGGCCAGGTACTGGGCCCACCAGCTGTAGGTGGAATTGCTGAGGATGAACCCCCGGCAAAGAGCCATCAGGTTCATATCTCCCACGGCGTCCCCCCGGGGCATGAACACGGCGGGCAGGCCCGCGATGTCCAGATGTTCCCGGGCCCAGTCCACATCGTCGGAAAAGACAAAAACGGTGGCATCCGGGTGCGCGGCGGCAACTGCGGCGGCGGCCCGGGCGTAGTAAGCCGGGGTACAGACCTGCAGGATCTCATTTTCCGGTTTGCAGTAATCCCCCCGGCGCAGGTGCAGCGCCACCGGCCAGGCGGCAGCCCGGATCTTATCGGCCCATTCCCCCGCGGGCGGCTGTTTGGCCCGCAGTTCCTGCCGGATGGTGGGGGCAAAATCCGCAAAATAGGCTTCGCTCTGGAAGTACCCCCAGGCCAGAAAATCCCGGGCGGTACCGCGGTGTACCGGGGTATAACCGTCGGTGGCAAAGTGTACCCCCAGCCGGTTGAGCAGCGGGGCGCAGCGGCGTTCCCACCCGTTCCAGTCCCGGGCCATCAGTCCCTGACGCTGTTCGTATTTGATCATCAGGGCTTTGGCGGTGTTTTGCCGTTTCAGGTGTTGTTTGGCAAAACCCGGCTGGGCCAGGATGTTTACTTCCGGCGCCAGGTTCAGTGCATCCAGCGCACAGACGGTATGGGCGGGGGCGCCGTCCCGCCAGTCCTGACGGTCCAGCAGCGTGACGGGTTCCCCGCAGCGCAGCCCCAATGCCCGGGCAAAGGCGTAGATAAACATCTGGTTGCCCAGCCCTCCGGCCAGTTCTGCGTAGATCATGCGGTTCCTCCCAGTTGGTCATACAGTTGTTCCATGCGGTGGGCGGCGGTGTGCAGCTCGTAACCGGCAGCGGCCAGTTCCGTCCAGTGGTCGGTGTGGTCCCCCTGCCCGGCGATCTGTTGGGCCGTTTCTGCCCACTGGGAGAGCGGTGCCTCCAGCGGCAGAAAATGCACCAGATCGGTCACGGCGCCGTCGTCCGGCACATTGGTGGACGCCAGGCACGGTACGCCGCAGCCCTGCGCCTCTACCAGGGTCACGGGGCTGCCCTCAAAATTGCTGGGCAGCAAAAACAGGTCAAAGGCGTTCATATAGGCGGGCACATCGCTTTGCACCCCCGCAAAGATCACCCGGTCGGTCAGGCCATGGCGGGCTGCGGCGGCGCGCATTTCGGGTTCTTTTTCCCCGGTGCCCACCAGCAGCAGTTTCCACGCGGGGTCCACAGCGGCCATAGCCGCAAAAACCTCCATCAGGAACAAGGGGTTTTTCTGGTGGTTCAGCCGTCCCACAAATCCGGCCAGGCGGTCGGCATCGCCGATGCCGTACCGGGCACGGGTAGCGGCACGGGCCGCATCGTCGGGATGGAAGCGCCCCTGGTCCACCGCGTTGCAGGCCACCGCAAAGTTGGGTTTGCGGTCGATATGGTCCCCGAACACAAACCGTCCCGCCGCCACGCCGCAGCCCAGGAAATAATCCGCAAACAGCTGGTACACGCCGTGGGCGGCCCGCCAGGTCAGTGTCATGGGCGGGTAGACGATATGGCTGTGGACGATGATTTTGGCCCGGGGGCAGAGCAGCCGCATCATACCGCAGACCGGCGCACCGATCTTGCTGGCGGTATGATAGTGGATGATATCGTACTCTTTATGGGTTCGCAGGTGGTGCCACAAGGCCCGGATACGGTCTTTTTTATGGTCGGGCACCGCAAAAATGCGCACACCTTTGGCTTCCAGCGCGGGGGCGGTGCTAGCCTGGTCGGGCGGGCACTGCCCCACAAACAGGTCCACCCGGTAACGGTCGGTGTCCAGGTGCAAAAGCAGATTCTGCACATAGCGCTGCACACCGCTTTGTACGCCCAGGTGGTTGCTGATCATCAGAATGCGCATGGTGAAACCTTCCTTTTTGTTCCTTCTTTGCAAAGAAGGAACCGAAGAAACTCTAAATACAACAGGCAAAAAACGATACTCGTTTTACCAGTAGCTGCCGCCTTCCACAGTTTCCCGCCGGGCAATGCCTTCGCTTTCGGCAGGGCGCACCCAGGCGTCGTTGTACAGCTTGCCGATCACCGGGTGGTCGTCCCACCGTTTGCCCTTGATGCCAAAAAGCAGCTGGGTGGCACCGCTCATCTGGATGGCCACATGGCCGGTATCCCGGGCATGGGTGGCCAGCGGCAGGCCGTACGCCCCGGCGCCGATAATGGCTACCTCATAGTCGGCGGCATCCATCTCGGCCTGCATGGCCGCCAGGGCGTCGAACCAGCTGTTGTAGCCGGTCTTTTGCCCGGCCAGCCCCTGTACCGCCTGCACCACCGTCAGCGAGGCAAATTCCGGCAGAATCTGTGTGCCGGGAAAAAGCTGTTCCCGCCGGGCATACTGCTGCAGAATGGTCGCCTTAAAGGGATGCACCACCAGCACTTTTTTGCCTGCCAGTGCCGCACTCCAGGGCTGGGCATGGTAGTAGGGTTCCAGAGCCCGCAGCTTGGTAAAAAGTGTACCCCGGCATTCCCGGATGACCTGCCGTTCGGCGCCCACATCCCACAGGGCCAGCAAATCGGTATTGTGAACGCAGTCCACATAATACTGGCAGAAGCGGACCAGGGTGACGTCGTCGGTGGGGAACACCCCGGACAGGTTCTGGATATCCTGGCGGGTACGGTCGGTAAAATGTCCGCCGTGTTCCAACCAGTCGGCCACGGTGCGCATCTCGGTAGCGCCGCAGCGGCCGAACACAAAGGGTTCCCCCCGCAGGATGGCCGCCCGGGCCAGTTCATTGCCGGCTTCGGCCTCCAGTACCTTCACGCCGCGGTATTTGATGCCGAACCGCAGCCCTTTATACAGGTTGCGTGCCGCTTCTACCAGCGCGTTATCGTTGTCCATGGGCAGCCTCCCGTTTTTTAGGCAGCAGCGTCAGGGCCAGTTCGGCACTGTTCTGCCACAAAAAATGCTCATTGATCCGTTTTTGCGCGGCGGCCCCCATCTCGTCATCCACCCGCGCCAGTGCAGCCGCCATCTGGGCCACATTGTCGCAGAGGATGCCGCTGATTCCATCCTCGATAATCAGGTCGGGGCCGGGTGCATGCCGGGCCACCGGCGGGCAGCCCGCATACATGGCTTCCAGCAGGCTCATGCCGAAAATTTCCTGCTCGTTCAGGTTCACAAAAGCGTTGCAGGCATGGTAATACACATGCACCGCCGTGTTGGGCAGCTGGGGGATCAACCGGCAGCGGTCGGTCAGGCCCGCCTGTTTCAGCGCAGCCCGCAGAGCGTCGCTCTGGCTGCCCCGCCCGATGACCACCGCCTGCCAGTCCGGCGCCGCCTGCAGCAGCGGCACCAGGTCCAGCGGGCGCTTGTAGGGGTCCAGCCGGCCTACAAAGATGAAGATTTTCGCCGCCGGGTCCAGCCCCACCGCGCCACGCAGTTTGTCCCGTTCCGCCGGTACATCGGGGATAATGGCGGTATCCAGCCCCACGGGCATCAGCCCGGCACAAGGCACCCCAAAGGAAGCCAGTTCCGCCGCCGCCGCCGGTGTTTTGGCGTAGGTGGGTGTTTTTTTGTAGATGGCCAGATTGCGGCGCAGCAGCAGGTCCATAACGGCGCGCACCGCCTTGTGGTTGGAAGCACTTTTCAGCGCCCCCAGCTGGCTGTAGAACAGAATGCCGTGGCGCCGGCAGAACCGGTAGAGGGACGGCACCCCGGGGGAGTTATCCCCCATCACATGCACAGCGTCCACCCGTTCGTCCAGCAGCACCTGCCAGCTTTTGTAAAACGCCTGGGACCCCAAGGCCCGCACCGGCAGATAATAGATTTTTACGTTGGGTTCCGGTTCTTCCACCGTGGGGGAATCCGCATCCGGCGCAGGGTACAGCACAATGCCGCGGGCCCCCAGCGCCGCAAACGCCCGGGCCAGACCCACTTCCTGCCGGTTATACAGGCCTTTACGGCCCGAAGGTCCGCAGTAAAACTGCGGGATTGCAATGGTTTTCATGCCTGTGCCTTTACCTTTGTAAGATACCGCGCATCAATGACTTCCAGCACATCGTCGCGGCAATAGGTGTGAATACCGATCACATCATCCGGGTTCAATCCCTGGATGGATACGCTCTGGGGCATTGCAGCGCACAGCGGCACCTCGGAGTTGCCGCGCCGGGCCGAAAATTGCAGATAGACACCGTAATCCACCTTGGTGCTGACCTGGGTGGGGTGAATGACCTGTTCCCCCAGCACAAAAAGCGGCCCCGCGTTGCGGCTGACCAGGTCAAATTCCCGGTGCTGCAGGTTGAACGCTTCGTCCGCCTGCAGCACAAACGGCTCGTCGGAAGGTTCCGGCGGCTCGGTGCCGGGCAAAGCCGGGGCCGGTTCGGCAGGGTGGCTCAGGGTATACCGGCGCCACCGCACATAAAGCTGGTTGTCGGGCTTGGTCTCGCTGCACAACAGGGTCAGGGCACCCGCTGTGCGGTCCACCAGAATGGTATCGCACAGTTCCTCCTCCACGGCAAAACGCTGCACCAGTTCCCACTGGTCGGGGAATTCCCGGCAGCGGTACAGCCGCAGGCTGTGGTCATTGCCGGTTTCGGGGATCATCCAGGTATCGCCGTTCCAGTCAAACACCGTGGGGAAGGAAAGATGGAATGTTTCTTCCAGCGCCACCTGCCACTCGTCGGCGGTGCCGTCGTCGTACAGTTCGCACACTTCAATACGCCCTTTGCCGGCGGTCAGGTCCATGGCCTCGGCAAAAAGGTAGCGTTTTCCGCCCCGGCGGTACAGCAGCGGGTCGGCGTACCAGAACCCTTCCCGGCCGGGCAGTTGGGTATATGCCGTGCCGCCCAGGGCGGGCAGGGCTTCGGTGCCTTCCAGGGTGGGAATGGGGCGCACCGCGATGGTATAGATCTCTTTTTCGCCCGATAATTTGCGCAGCAGCCGGGCAGGCGGCATGTGCAGGGCGCGATACAACTGATTCATCGTTCTTCTTTTCCTGTATACAGGCGCAGCAAGGCGCGGTAGTTTTCTTCTTCACTGTAGGTGCGGCGGGCCGCGGCGGCAATGGCCGTGCAGTCAAACTGCATGGCCGACAATGCCTTGACGGCACCTGCCAGGGCGGCGGCATTGCCGGGAGCAAAGCGCAGCCCGTCGATGCCGGGGCGCACCGAGGCCCCCACGTTGCCCAGATCACTGGCCAGCACCGGCGTACCCAGGGTATGGGCTTCCGCCGGGACCAGCGCAAAACTTTCATAACAAAGGCTGGCGGCGATCACCGCGCGGCTTTCGGCCATATACCGGTGCAGTTCCGCCGGGGGCAGCTGGCCCAAAAAACGGACCTTCGGCCCGGCATTCTGCCGCGCCCAATCCCCCAGGGGACCTTCCCCCGCTACCAGCAGTTGGGGGGCGTTCTCTCCCAGCTGTTGCCAGGCTTCCAGCACGGTGGGCAGGCCTTTCAGTTCCTCCAGCCGGCCGGCAAACAGCATCTGTGGCTTGCGTTCCTGCCAGAGCAGTACTTCCCTGTTTTCCACACAGACGGGATTGGGTTTGACCACCAGCCGCTCGGCATCAAAAAGCGGGCGTTCCCGGTTGAATTCCAGCAGTTTCTGGCGGTCAAATTCCGTCAGGGCCACCATGGTAACCCCCCGCCAGGTTCCCAACCGGCGGTGCAGGGCGTAGGCAGCCGCCACCACCGCCGTCTGTGCCAGGCTGCCCCGGTAACAGCGGTGGCGCAGCGCACAGGAAATCCCGTGATGCGGGCAGTCCTCGCAAACTTTGCCGTCCCGCAGCAGAATGCCGTTGGGGCAGAACAGCCGGAAATTGTGCAGCGACTGCACCACCGGCACGCCGCTTTGTTTGGCGGCGCGCACCACGGCGGGGCTGAGCAGCAGCAGGGTATTATGAATGTGGATGGCGTCGGGCTTTTCCCGCGCGATCAGCGCCCGCACTTCCCGGACGGCTGCGCGGTTCCATACCGCCCGCAGGGGCAGCAGCAGTTTGGCCAGGCCGTGGGCGGCTTCCTCATTGCTGTGTTCACAGACGATCACCGTATGGCCCCGGCGTTCCAGCAACGCGCGTTCGGCGGCAAAAACGGCGTCTTCCCCGCCCGGCAGCCGGTAATGACAGTGGATGAGCAGGATTTTCATGCCATTTTCCCCCTTTACGCTATAGTTCGCCTATTTTGTTATTATACCCTTTTTGCCCTGCCCGCGCAAGGCGACGAAACAAAAAGGCGGGGGCCCGCCCGAAGCGGTCCCCCGTCAGAATTATTTCTCGTTGTTCTGGTTTTCCAGCTGTTCGTCCCGCATTTTTTTGACGGTTTCTTCCACGTGGAAGCTCTTGTCCAGCATGGGGTAAATGGCCATCAGGCTGAGCAGCGCCGGCAGCCAGAAACCGGCGATCACGATCAGGAAGGAGCTGAGGGGCCAGAACAGTGCCACAACGCCCCAGTAAAGCAGCTGCCACAGCACGCCCAGCAGGGTGCGGGGCAGGTACCCCAGGAACAGGAACACGGAATTTTTGAGGATGGAGCCAAAGGGCATTTCCAGCAATACCACCTGGGAGAACACGTACTGGGCCAGACCGGCCAGCAGCACAGCCCCCACCAGCAGGGCCACCGGCATCAGGGAGCTTTGGGCGGTATCCAGATGCGCGGCGGAGAAAAGCTGGGTCGCCAGCACCAGGCCGCCCAGCGCGCCCGGCACCAAAGAAGCCTTGACGTTGCGCTTCCAGGCGCGGCGGTAGGTATTCCACCAGTAACCGGGTTCATCCCGCAGGCTGCGCAGGATGGTATCCTGCAGGCCGCTGATCTGGGGCGCGGCGATCATACCGCCCAGAACGCCCGCCAGCAGCATGGGGGCAATGGAGTGGGTCACCACCGAGAACCAGACCCCCAGCGCAAAGGGCAAGGCACTGATCACTGCCAGAAAACTGGCCAGCCAGTAAGAGGTCAGGTCACGGCCCAGCAACTCAAAGAAGCGGGCAGCACCTTTTTTGCGGGGGGTATCGGGGCGAATACCCGGCCCCGGCCGGTCAAAATTAAAATTAAACAATCCCATGGGAAGTTCCTCCTATCGTGTTCCATATCGTGCCGCGCCGGCTTCGATCACAAGATCCTCTTCCAGGCGCAGGCCCGGGCGGCGGCCTTTCTGGGCCTCCACCACAAAAAGCCACGGCGTACTGCCGGGGCGCTGGCGTACAAAGGCCAGCCGTTTGGGTTCCAACCGGACGGCGCGCAGCGCGCACAGCACTTCCACCAGCTGGTCCGGACGCTGGCAAAGCACAAACCGGCCGCCTTCCCGCAAAGCCCGGGCAGCAGCCCCCGCCGCATCGGTCAGGGTGCAGCTGTCGGTATGGCGGGCCGCCGCCCGTACCGGGTCAGGGCTGCGGGGTCCGGCGGCAAAATAAGGCGGGTTGCAGGCGGCAAAATCATACCGTCCCTGTTCCTGCCCGACCCGGCAGAAGTCCCGCAGGTCCGCGCACAGCGGGGTGATATGCTCCGCTTCGTTCTGCCGTACCGCTTCGGCGCAGAGGGCGCTGGCATCAGGGTCCAATTCCAGGGCCGTACAGGGGCCGCGGTGGCCCTGATCATGCCAGAGCAGTGCCACAATGCCGCATCCGCTGCACAGGTCCAGCGCCCGCTCCCCCGTCCGGGGCCGGGCAAACCGCCCCAGCAGCAGCGCGTCGGTGCCAAAGCCTGCCCCCGGCGCTGTCAGCACCCGGGTGCCGTGGTCCAGAATTTCAACACCGTTCACGCTTTATCACGCACCAGCGCGTATTTCATCAGGCCAACCTGGGTCTTGGAGTCCCGGATGGTGCCGTCCAGCACCATGTTCAGCGCCTGTTCAAAGGGCATTTTGACCACATCCAGGAACTCATCCGGGTCCAGATGCTGATCCACCGGGTGCAGCCCCGTAGCGGCCCAGACGTAGATTTTCTCACTGTCGTAGCCCACCGTGGCGTACACCACGCCCAGATCCACAAAATGGTCGGCGGTCAGGCCGCACTCTTCGCCCAGTTCCCGCTTGGCAGCCTCAAAGGGGTCCTCCCCCGCTTCCAGTTTGCCTGCGGGCAGCTCCCAGATCTCCTCACCCATGGCATAACGGAACTGGCGGACCATGTAGACATTGCCCTGGTCATCCACCGGCAGGATGCAGGCGCCCCCGTGGTGATGGACCACCTCGCGGGTGCTGGTGTTCCCGTTTTCCAGGCGGACGGTGTCCAGCGTCACGCGGATGACCCGGCCATTGAAAATTTCCTTGCTCTCCAGCATGGTTTCGGTATGCGGCATGATGCAGCGCTCCTTTGCGGTTGGTTTTAAGATTGTTCCTATTGTACCGCAGCGGCGGCCGGGAATCAACCGGATTCTGTATACATTTATAGATTCCTCACACAATTTGTCTGACGGTTCTGCACGCCTTTCCTTATTTAATGGGTCCTGTGGATGGAGCCTGCGTAACCGGGCATCTGCCGCCCCGGCATCTTTGCGGCGGATACAACCAAAGCGGGGGCCGCATGACTGCGGTCCCCGCTCTGGTTGGTATAGGAAAATAAGGGAATGGCAATAGCTGGCGGCGTACGTTACACGATCTTGCGCGATTTGTGTACGCCGGTCTTGAGGAACTCTACCCATTCAGCCACGTTGACGGCGTGGTCGCCCAGGCGTTCCAGGTATTTGCTGATCATAAACAGATCCAGCGCCGCTTCGGCATCGGCCGGGTGTTCGGCAATGTATTTGGCAATCTCGCCGCTGATCTTGCGGAACATGGCGTCGCAGTCATCGTCCTTGGCAATGACCTGGGCCGCCATGGACAGGTCCACCTGCACATAGGCGCCGATGGCGTCCTTGACCATCCGCAGGGCGATTTCGCCCATTCGGTCCAGGTCATCCATCACGCCCACGCTGTGGGTACCTTCGGGGTGCAGGTGCAGGGTGATCTCGGCAATGTCGCTGGCCTGGTCGGCAATGCGTTCAATGTCGGTGACCATCTTCAGCGCCGTGGAAACCTTGCGCAGGTCCCCGGCCACCGGCTGCTGGCGCAAAAACAGCGTCAGGCAGCGGTGCTCGATCTCATGTTCGGCAGCGTCGATCTCGCTGTCCCGGGCAATTACGCTGCGGGCCAGTTCAATATCCCCGTTGCGCAGGGCCGTCATGGCGCTTTCGATGGCGCCGCCCGCCGCATGGCCCATCCGGGCCAGCATGGTGTCCAGCTGCATCAGCTCGGCATCATACACCTTGCGGCTGCTGTAAGGCATAGAAAATGACATAAAATGTACTCCTTCCATCAACCGAAACGGCCGGAGATGTAATCTTCGGTACGCTTGTCGACCGGGGTGGCAAAGACGCTCTCGGTCGGGCCCATCTCCACCAGTTCGCCCAGCAGGAAGAAGGCAGTCTTATCCGAGATACGCGCCGCCTGCTGCATGTTGTGGGTGACCATGATGATGGTGTAGTTCTGTTTGAGTTCCATGGCCAGTTCCTCCACCTTGGAGGTGGAGATGGGGTCCAGCGCGGAGGTGGGCTCATCCATGAGCAGCACTTCCGGTTCCACCGCCAGGGCGCGGGCAATGCAAAGGCGCTGCTGCTGGCCGCCGGACATGCCCAGGGCGCTCTTGTTCAGGCGGTCCTTCACTTCATCCCAGATGGCGGCGCCCCGCAGGGAACGCTCCACAATCTCGTCCAGCTGGGCCTTGTTGTGGATGCCGTGGGTGCGCGGACCGTAGGCGATGTTGTCATAAATGGACATGGGGAAGGGATTGGGTTTCTGGAACACCATGCCCACCCGCTTGCGCAGCACGTTCACATCCATCTTATCCTTATAAATATCCACGCCGTCCAGCAGGATATCGCCGGAAATACGGCAGCCTTCCACCAGGTCGTTCATGCGGTTCAGGCTTTTGAGGAAGGTGGATTTGCCGCAGCCGGAAGGGCCGATAAACGCGGTGATCTCTTTTTCGGGAATGGAAATGTTGATATCTTTCAGCGCATGGAAACTGCCGTAGTACAGATCCATGTTCTTCACTTCGAATTTATTCACGGTAGTACCCCTTGTTTCTTTACAATCAATGTTTGGCCAGTTTGCGTGCGATGAAGCTGGACAGGCAGTTGATGCCCAACACCAGCACCAGCAGCACCACGGCGGTGCCGTAAGTTTCGTTCACATGCAGGCCCTCGCTGGAGAGCAGGTACATATGGACGGCCAGCGTACGGGTGGAGCTGAAGACGCTCTCGGGGATCTTGGCCACCGAGCTGGCGGTGTAGATCAGGGCAGCGGTCTCGCCCACAATACGGCCGGTGGCCAGAATGATGCCGGACAAAATACCGGGCATGGCGCTGGGCAGCACGATGGTAAACACGGTGCGCAGCTTGCCGGCACCCAGGCCGAAGCTGCCTTCCCGGTAGGAGTCAGGCACGGCGATGAGGGCTTCCTCGGTGGTGCGCATAATGACCGGCAGCACCATGATGGCCAGGGTGAAGGCACCGGCGATCAGGCTGTAACCCCAGTTCAGCTGGGTGACAAAGAACAGCATGCCGAACAGGCCGTATACGATGGAGGGGATACCCTGCAGGGTCTCGGTGGTGACGCGCACCACCCGCACCAGCTTGTTGCCGCGCTTGGCGTATTCCACCAGCCAGATGGCTGCAAAGATACCCAGAGGCGTGGCCACTACCAGGGCAAAGGCCGTCATGATCACGGTATTGATGAGGGCGGGCATGAGGGAAACGTTCTCGGAGTTATATTCCCACTCAAACAGGGAGGGTTTGAGGTTGGGAATACCCATGACCAGGATATAGCCGATGAGGAAGAGCAGCACCGCCGCGGTGAGCAGGGCGGCCAGGCGCACCAGCCAACGCAGGATACCGGCCTGGACCCGGGCGGAAGTCCGGTTGCGGTTGCCTTCGGGGAAGACCATGCGGGCTTTTACCTTGCCCATACCGGCAGCGTTGTCCTTGCCGTTCACGGTGATCTCAGGCATTTTTGCTGCCCCCTTTCACGATGCTGAAGCAGAGGTTGATCAGAAGAATGAAAACGAAGAGCACCACGCCGGTGGCGATCAGAGCCTC
>NZ_JACJKP010000350.1 GCF_016901605.1 Gemmiger formicilis | reverse complement strand
ATCGCTGCCCGCGGGCTCCAGCAGACGGTGCTGGATCAGCTGGTACTTCACCGCACGGTCGGCGCACATCTTGCAGGAAGGTGTGTTGCCGCAGTGGAAGCCCATGAAGGTATCAGTGAGCTTGTAATCGAACTTGCCGGCGATGTCCTCGTCGTAGATGTACTTGGGCACGCTGTTGTTGATGTCCAGCAGGGTGACGGTATCGCCGGAGACGCACATGCCGATGTACTCGGACAGGGCACCGTAGATATCCACCTCGCAGGAGACGGGGATACCGCGGGAAACCAGGCGGGAGTTTACATAGCAGGGCTCAAAGCCGAACTGGGACGGGAAAGCGGGCCAGCACTTGTCCGCAAAGGCCACATACTTCTTGCTGCCCTTATGGGCTTCGGCCCAATCCAGCAGGGTCAGTTCGAACTGGGCCATGCGGGCCAGCAGGTCGGGGTAGTATTTGCCCTCGCCCATTTCGGCGGCCATGTCAGCGCAGACCTCGGGGATGCGGGGGTCATCTTTGTGGGCCTGGTAGCTTACCAGCAGGTCCAGCTCGCTGTTTTCCTCAATCTCCACGCCCAGCTCATACAGGCCCTTGATGGGGGCGTTGCAGGCAAAGAAGTCCTGGGGACGGGGGCCGAAGGTGATGATCTTCAGATCCTTGACGCCCAGAATGGCCCGGGCAATGGGTACGAACTCAGCCATCTTGTCGGCCAGTTCCTCGGCGGTGCCCACGGGATACTCGGGAATATAGCCCTTCAGGTGGCGCATACCCAGGTTGTAGGAGCAGTTC
>NZ_JACJKP010000349.1 GCF_016901605.1 Gemmiger formicilis | reverse complement strand
GAACTGCTCCTACAACCTGGGTATGCGCCACCTGAAGGGCTATATTCCCGAGTATCCCGTGGGCACCGCCGAGGAACTGGCCGACAAGATGGCTGAGTTCGTACCCATTGCCCGTGCCATTCTGGGTGTCAAGGACCTGAAGATCATTACCTTCGGTCCCCGTCCCCAGGACTTCTTTGCCTGCAACGCCCCCATCAAGGGCCTGTATGAGCTGGGCGTGGAGATCGAGGAAAACAGTGAGCTGGATTTGCTTGTCTCCTACAAAGAACACACCGATGATCCCCGCATCCCCGAAGTCTGCGCTGACATGGCCGCCGAGATGGGCGAGGGCAAATACTACCCCGACCTGCTGGCCCGTATGGCACAGTTTGAACTGACCCTGCTGGACTGGGCCGAAGCCCACAAGGGCAGCAAGAAGTATGTGGCCTTTGCGGACAAGTGCTGGCCCGCCTTCCCCAGCCAGTTCGGCTTTGAGCCCTGCTATGTGAACTCCCGTCTGGTTTCCCGCGGCATCCCCGTTTCCTGCGAGGTGGATATCTACGGTGCCCTGTCCGAGTACATCGGCATGTGCGTCACCGGCGATACCGTCACCCTGCTGGACATCAACAACAGCGTGCCCAAGTACATCTACGACGAGGACATCGCCGGCAAGTTCGATTACAAGCTCACCGATACCTTCATGGGCTTCCACTGCGGCAACACACCTTCCTGCAAGATGTGCGCCGACCGTGCGGTGAAGTACCAGCTGATCCAGCACCGTCTGCTGGAGCCCGCGGGCAGCGAT
>NZ_JACJKP010000348.1 GCF_016901605.1 Gemmiger formicilis | reverse complement strand
TGGCGCGGCCTGCGCGGATTGCCGCCAGTTCACGGACGAGATGGTCTACGCTGGCATTCATCTTTTCTTCATAGGGTTTGGTCGTGCTGCTCATGGCAATTTCTCCTTAATTTTCATTAGTATAGGCAGATTCTGTGAATCCGTTATTCTTTTACCAGGGTACCCACTACTTCGCCCTGCACGGCTTTGGCAATGTTGGCCGGTTCGCCCAGGTCAAACACCAGAATGGGCAGGCCGTTGTCACGGCAAAGGGTTGCTGCCGTGGAATCCATAACCGCCAGGCGCTCATCCAGAACGCAGGTAAAGGTGAGGGTGTCATACCGCACGGCATCGGGGTACTTGTGCGGGTCTTTGTCATAGACGCCATCCACCATGGTTGCCTTGAACATGGCATCCGCGCCGATCTCCAGCGCACGCAGTGCGGAGGCGGTATCAGTAGAGAAAATCGGGTTGCCGGTACCGCCGCCGAACACAACGATCTTGCCGCTTTCCAGCGCTGCAATGGCCTTGTCGCTGGTAAAGGCTTCCGCTACCTGCGGCATGAAAGAACTCGTCATAACCACGGCCGGAACACCCTGCTGACGCAGCGCATCCTTGACGGCCAGTGCGTTCATAACCGTAGCCAGCATACCGATCTTATCGGCATCCATGCGATCCATCTTGCCGCTGGAACGGCCGCGCCAGAAGTTGCCGCCGCCAACCACAATGCCGATCTGCGTGCCCAGATCATGAGCCGCTTTGATACCGGCACAAATGGAGGCGATGGTCTCCTCATCAAAGCCGGTGC
>NZ_JACJKP010000347.1 GCF_016901605.1 Gemmiger formicilis | reverse complement strand
CTGGTATTTTGAAGTGACCGCCGTCACGCAGGACGGCCGCACGGCCCCGTCCATGAACAAGATCCAGGTGAATGATGTGTATTATCCCGGTGTGGACCGGGTGGAGGTGACCGGATGACCCCCGCATATCGAAACGAACTGAAATTCCTTGTCAACCAGGCCGAGTACCGGCAGCTGCAAACGGTGCTGCACTCCCTGCTGGGACATGACGCCCATGCGGGGCCGGACGGCGGTTACCATATCCGCAGTTTGTATTTGGATGATTTGTACCACACCGCCTACCGCCAGAAAATGGCGGGGGTGGAAGTGCGCAAAAAATACCGGGTGCGCATCTACAACTGTGCCCGGCAGCATATTGCCCTGGAATGCAAGTACAAAAACGGCGCTTATATCTATAAAGAAGCGGTGCCCCTGACCCTGCAGGAATACGCTGCCCTCTGCCGGGGGGACTGCGGGTTCCTACTGGGCAAACCCCAGCCGCTTGCCCGGCAGTTTTTTGTGGAAGCCCGGGCCAACATCATCCGGCCCAATGTGATCGTGGCCTATGACCGGGAAGCCTTCGTCAATGACGTGGGTACGGTGCGCATCACCTTTGACAAGACCCTTACGGCCATGGACCCCCGGCAGGACCTTTTTGACCCGGCGGCACCCGGCTACCACGTGCTGCCCCCCGGCCAGATGATTCTGGAAGTCAAGTTTACCGGTATTTTGCCGGAGTATATTCAAAGTATCTTTCGCGCCTATTCCTTTGTCAGGACGTCGGCCTCCAAATTCTGCCTTTGTGTGGATCA
>NZ_JACJKP010000346.1 GCF_016901605.1 Gemmiger formicilis | reverse complement strand
ATGACTATGTGATCAAGCGCGTGGGCGGCATCGACCTGCAGCTGCTGGGCATCGGCCACGACGGCCACATCGGTTTCAATGAGCCGGGCGAAGCCTTTGAGCTGGGCACCCACTGTGTTGACCTGAAGCCCGAAACCATCGAAGCCAACAAGCGCTTCTTTGAGGGCAACGAGGATCTGGTCCCGAAACAGGCTTACACCATGGGCATCAAGACCATCATGCAGGCCCGCAAGGTCCTGATGGTTGCCAACGGCAAGGACAAAGCCGAGATCGTCAAGAAGGCGTTCTTTGGCCCCGTCACGCCGGAAGTTCCCGCCAGCATCCTGCAGATGCACCCCGACTTCATTCTGGTTGGCGACGAGGAAGCCCTGAGCCTGATCTAAAGGCAGGAGGAGCATTGTTATGATTATCCGAAACGCTAAGGTATTTTCCGATGGCTGCCGCTTTGTGGAAAAAGACCTGGTAATTCGTGACGGGCGCATCGTGTTCGGCGCCGCTCCGCAAGAAAACGAAGAAATCATTGACGCCCAGGGCGCCTATGGCCTGCCCGGTCTGGTGGACATCCACTTCCACGGCGCGGTCGGTCACGATTTCTGTGATGCAGATGAGGCCGGCCTGCAGGCCATCGCCGATTTTGAAGCCAGCAAGGGCGTGCTGGCCATCTGCCCCGCCACCATGACCTTTGACGAAGAGATCCTGAACGGCATTATGGATGTGGCCGCTGCCCACAAGAATGAGCGCGGCGCCGATCTGGTGGGCATCAACATGGAAGGCCCCTATATCAGCCCCCGCAAAGTGGGTGCCCAG
>NZ_JACJKP010000345.1 GCF_016901605.1 Gemmiger formicilis | reverse complement strand
ACATTGTATTTTTATGCATCCTGGAGGGGGTTTATTGTTATGAATTTGCAGGGACGTGATTTTCTGACGCTGCTGGACTATACGCCGGAGGAGATCAGCGGGCTGCTGGACCTGGCCGCCGAGCTGAAAGCCAAAAAGAAGGCGGGCATCCCGCACGATGTGCTGCGTGGCAAAAATGTGGCGTTGATTTTTGAAAAGACCTCCACCCGCACCCGCTGCGCCTTTGAGGTCGCCGCCCACGATCTGGGCATGGGTTCCACCTACCTGGACCCCACGGGCAGCCAGATCGGCAAGAAGGAATCCATTGCCGATACCGCCCAGGTGCTTTCCGGCATGTTTGAGGGCATCGAGTACCGGGGCTTCGGGCAGGAGATCGTCAAGGAACTGGCCAAATACGCCGATGTGCCGGTGTGGAATGGCCTGACCAACGAATTCCATCCCACCCAGATCCTGGCGGATTTTCTGACCCTGCGGGAGCAGTTTGGCACCCTGAAGGGGCTGAAATTCGTCTACATGGGGGATGCCCGGTACAACATGGGCAACAGCCTGATGATCGGCTGTGCCAAGATGGGGCTGGATTTTGTGGCCTGCGCCCCCAAAGCCTACTGGCCGGACAAAGCCCTGGTAGCCCAGTGCCTGGCGCTGGCAGCCCAGAGCGGCGGCAGCGTGACCCTGAGCGAGAACACCGATGCGGTGAGCGGCGCCGACGTGGTATACACCGACGTGTGGGTGAGCATGGGCGAACCGGTGGAAGTATGGGCAGAACGCATTGAAGCCCTGGCCCCCTACCAGGTGAATGCCGCCCTGATGGCCAAAGCCAAGCCCACGGCGGT
>NZ_JACJKP010000344.1 GCF_016901605.1 Gemmiger formicilis | reverse complement strand
GCCGAATCTCCTGTACATAGCGCACCGCCGCCAGGCGGGACGCCGTGACCACCATCATTTTGCCGCGCCCGCCGATTTTGTGGCGGGTGATGTCGCGGTAAGTCTCCACGATGATAGCCGCTTTCTGCTGCAAATTGTAGGGGTGCAGCTCTGAGTAGCGGCGAATCAGCTTGGTGGCCTGCGCGGTGGGAACTTCGGGGTTGTCCGGCGTGTTTTTGGCAATGCGGTAGCAGGTCTTGTAGGTGGTATAGTTGGCCAGAACATCCAGGATGAACCCTTCTTCAATGGCCTGCCGCATCGAGTAGATATGATACGGGCGGAACTTGCCGTTGGCCATCGGCACGCCGAAAATCTCCAGCGTTTTGTCTTTGGGGGTAGCTGTAAAAGCAAAGAAGCTCAAGTTTTTGTGCTGGCCCTGGGCGACCATCTCCTGCACCAGCTTGTCCTGGCGGGCGTCCTCTTCGTCTTCGGCGATGCCTTCCAGTTCGGCGTACTCCTTCAGCGCGTCAGAGGTATCGGCCAGGGCGGCTTTCAGCTTCATGGCGCTGGTGCCGGTCTGGGAGGAATGCGCTTCATCCACGATGACGGCAAAGGATTTACCGGTGGTATCGCCCACTTCTTTGTAGATGACCGGGAACTTTTGCAGCGTGGTGATGATGATGCGGCGGCCGTCCCGGATGGCCTGCAACAGGTCCGCCGAGTTCTTCTTTTCGTCGATGTTGACCACGCTGCCCAGCGTGTGGTCAAAGCCGCTGACAGTGTTCTGCAACTGGGCGTCCAGCACCGTGCGGTCGGTGATGATAAAGACCGAGGTGAAAATCGGCTCGTTATCCTCATTGTGCAGGCTGGCCAGG
>NZ_JACJKP010000343.1 GCF_016901605.1 Gemmiger formicilis | reverse complement strand
GACGGCGGTGGGCATCGCCGCCGCACACCCCCAGCAGGGCGGCAATTTCAATACCGCGGCGCCCGCCGGAGTTGGGGACGGTGACGCCTTTTACATTCTTTACAATGTTGCCGCTGCAGGCCAGCAGCAGTTTGTCGGGTTCCCGGCCCAGCACTTTGCGGGCCATTGCCCCCGCGTAGGCGATGGCAATGGGTTCGGTACAGCCCATGGCGGTGATCAGCTCGCTGCGCAGCAGTTCGCCGTAGGTTTTGTATCCTTCTTCATTCAGCATAAGGCAAGACTCCGTTTGGTTGGGTTTCCTGGGCCGGAATGTACCGGCGTTACTATTATAAAGATAAATCATCCGGAAGAATTTGTCCAGCAGTGGAAAAAACGGGTGCACTGCCCGGCGGCAGGCACTTTGCCAAACTGCCCAAACTCATGCCCGGAATTTGAGCACTCTGCCGAAAACGCGCCCCGGCGGCAGAAAAGCGGTTGACTTCCCTGCGGACACGTGTTATTATTTTCACAGATAAGCAAGCGGCCCAAAAAGGGGCCTGTTGGATTGTTACCGGTAATGCGGGCTAGACCAACTCCGTTAAGACCTTCTTTCTGCAGGAATGGTATTTGATGGGGCTGGTTATTTTTTTGCCCGGATACAATGGGGAAAGGGGGAACAGGATGCGCATCAAAAAGGTCATCAACAACAACATTTTGTGTGTGATCGACGAAAAAGGCAACGAGATGATCGTGACCGGCCGCGGGCTGGGCTTTGGCCGCAAGGTGGCGCAGTTCGTGGACCCCGCCCAGGTGGAAAAGGTCTACCGCATGGAGGATAAATCCGGCCAGCGGCGGCTGCGGGAACTGGTGGAACAGATC
>NZ_JACJKP010000342.1 GCF_016901605.1 Gemmiger formicilis | reverse complement strand
GCGCGGCCCATTGTGCCGCCAGGCTGGCCAGGCTGTTGGTAGTATCGCCGTTTTGCTCATAGTCCAGCCCCCAGTACAGCTGGGGCATCAGATAATCCACATAGCCGCCCTGTGCCAGCCACAGGGCGGCGTCGCTGTATTGGCCGCTGTAGCATAGCTGTACGTCGGCCAGGGGGGCCACGCCGAACCGCACACCGTAGGCCTGGGTCACGCTATGGCACAGGCTGACCAGCCCATTGACGTTTTGCCGCCGCCATTCCTCACGGGAAAGCTGGGTGTTGGCTGCGGCGTACTCGGCCGCGTCGAAGGTGGCGGAGGTGGTGGGGTAGAAGTAATCATCAAAGTGGATGCCGTCGATGGCATAGTTCCGGCACAGTTCCTCTACCCCGTCGGCAATGTACTGCCGCACATCGGGGTTGGCAGGGTCCAGGTAAAGCCCGGTGTCGGTGGCCTTGACCCAGTGGGGGTGCTGCACGGCGGGGCTGTCCTCGCACAGGGCGGGCACACCCCCTGCCTGCAGCCGGTAAGGGTTCACCCAGGCTTCCAGTTCCAGGCCCCGGTCATGGGCCGCTTCTACCAGCAGGGCCAAGGGGTCAAAGCCCGGGTCCTGCCCCTGGGTGCCGGTACACAGGTGGCTGAAAGGAAAAGAATCGCTGGGGTAGAGTGCATCCCCAAAAGGCCGTACCTGGGCCAGGACCACGGTGGCGCCCAGGGAACGGATGTTGTCCAGCATGGCGCCCACCTGGGCGGAGAAGGTTTCCGCAGAGGAAAAATCTACCTGCTGCCATTCCAGATAGCTGACCCACACCGCCCGGTAGGGGGTGGTGCGGGCGGTGGGCTGCACCGTGGGGCTGTCTCTTATACACATCTGACG
>NZ_JACJKP010000341.1 GCF_016901605.1 Gemmiger formicilis | reverse complement strand
ATACCCATTCCCGGTAGATGCCGCTGTGGATGAGGACGGTGTCCCCCGGCTGTGCGGCGGCCGCGGCGGCCCCGATGGTGGAAAAAGGCCGGGCGGCGGAACCGTCCCCCGCCGGTGCGGCCTGCTGTGCCACATGGTAGATCATAAAAATATCCCTCCTGTGTGGATTGTGGAGTATGCCCCCAGCGTAACACAGCCCGGCGGGATTTCCCATGCCCGATTTTGCGGCAAACCTACACAATTTTGTCCTCTCATGCTATAATGGCGGCAAAGAAATGCGCAGGCGGCGGGAAAGGCGGGACCGGAATGGAAGAAGCGGCGCTGCAAGGCATATCGCCGGTGTTTGTCGGCTGGCATGACTGCGGGCAGGTACTGCATACCCACCGCAGCCAGAGCTATGGCCGCCGTGTGGTGCGCCACTACGAGATAGAGTATATTGTCTTTTCCCACAGCGGGTATATCCTCACCGACGGGCTGCCCCTGCAGACCATCCCCCATACGGTGTTTGTGCGCCGTCCCGGTAT
The DNA here is from genome assembly GCF_016901605.1 of Gemmiger formicilis. Taxonomy (GTDB): domain Bacteria; phylum Bacillota; class Clostridia; order Oscillospirales; family Ruminococcaceae; genus Gemmiger; species Gemmiger formicilis_B. Next base: position 355 of record NZ_JACJKP010000341.1, on the reverse strand, counting down.
GGAGGCGGAGGGCGTCGGGGTCTACCGTTCGGTGTTTGTGGAGTTTGACCCGGACGAAGCGGCCCGCCGGCTGGCTGTGCTGGACGGGCTGCCGCCGGTGATCTTCCAGACGGAGGAACCGACTTTTGGAGAAGATTTCTTTCAGTCATTGGCATTGCCGCCCCGGCCGGAACCCTGGCAGCTGCTGGCCTGGAAAAGCCGGATGCTGTGGCTGCTGGCAGGGCTGCTGCGGCAGGCTGCGGCGGGGGGCGGGCACAGCCCCGGGGACGATGCGCCGGTCCGGCAGGCGCTGGCATACATCCACCGCCATTACCGGGAAAACGTTACCCTGGAACAGCTGGCCGCGGCGGCGGGG
>NZ_JACJKP010000035.1 GCF_016901605.1 Gemmiger formicilis | reverse complement strand
CGGCGCTCATCCAGTTGGGAGTCAGGAACCAAGCCGTACTTCTGGCTCATTGACAGGTGCGTTTCCATACCTTCTTTTGACCGCTCATCTCTTTCCCTAAACAGGTATTTGCAGCGAATAGCCGACCAGTGGCTGGGGATATCGCCAATCCAAGCGATATGACTGTCTTTGTAGCCAACATCACTATGTACGCCCTTTGTGATTACTTCGCAAATCAATTTTTGTTGCTGTTCTCTCAACACTTGAATCTGTTGTTTTTTTGCGGCAATTAACCGATTGATTTTAGAAGTCTGCCATTCCAGATATCGTACAATCTGATCTTGTTCCTTATGAGATGGGCATGGAACATACATATTTCTAATATCTTTGTACCCAATCGACTGACGAACGCCTCCTCCCATGCCATAAAAAACTTTTCGGATATCGTACGCATGAAGTAAGTAGTGTAGATATGCTGAATTGCTTAATGGGCAAAGGCAAGTATATGCAGATGTTATAATCCCAGTTTCTTTTGCTAACCCTGTTCTCAAACTCGTATGATCATTTTGTAGGTCTGTTAATCTTAGTATAATATTTCCTTTACGGATGACCTGGTAATTGTTATAGTTTTCTGGCACCAATCCGGCGCTAAGATTTTTTTTGCGTATTATATTTCCATAACTCAGTGACATTACCGCAAAATCTATATTTTCCGGCTTCCTATCCTTTTGCTCTTTGGCAACTTGAGAAAGAAATTTCCATTCCCATTTTTGTGGAATTTGAGGCAACCAAAATAGCCCCGTGTCTTTATATGCCTCGTATCTTCTCATTGCTCAACTCCTCCAAGAATCTCCGCCAGCATACCATCAGTTTCAGATTCCAACTTTTTGAGGTCGTTTACGATTTCCTCCATGCTACGCAACTGCACCGGCTGATAGAAATACTTGGTAAAGGACAGCTCATAACCGATCTGGGTTTTCTTTTCGTCTACCCAGGCATCCGGCGCATATGGCAACACCTCGTTTTTCATAAAGGCATCGATCCCGCCCTCATAAGTAAAGGGAATCATCTCTGTGTCCCGCAGGTCGGTATCAGGTTCTCCGTCAACGGGCTGCGCCATGGGATCTTTCTCCGTGATAAAGGGACGAATCTTTTTCAATGCGGCCGCTTTTAGCTTTGTGGCCTTGGAAAAAACCGTCCAATCATCGGTAGGGGTTCCTGCCGGGACAGAGCGGATTGCTTTCTGTACTTGCTCCAACTCCTCCGCCTTTTTGAAAGTGTCGGCAGGAATCGTTCTGTCAGGGTACACCCGCAGGCGAAGAGGGCGCTCGACAGTAATGGACCAATATCCGAATTCCCGGTTGTCAAATACACGGCTGACGGAGCTTTCTTCCATCTCCATGAAAATCCGCATGATTTCATCCCGGAGCTCCGGTGTCAGCTCGCAGTTTTTCTCGCCCATGTTTTTACGCAGCGGGGATTTCATAGCCGTGGCATCGATCAGCTGAATCTTTCCTTTGCGGCGTTCTTCTTTTTTGTTGCTCAGCACCCAGATATAAGTACCAATCCCTGTGTTATAAAACATTTTTTCCGGCAGTGCAATTACCGCTTCCACCAGGTCACTCTCAATGAGGTAACGGCGGGCATTGCTTTCGCCGGAACCTGCATCACCGGTAAACAGAGAGGAACCGTTGTGAACTTCTGCGATGCGGCTGCCCAGAGGGGTATCCGTCTTCATCTTCGCCGCATTATTCAGCAGGAACAGCAACTGGCCATCACTGACACGGGGGATCATGGCAAGCTGAGTGCCATCCTCCAGGTAGGCATTGAAACGGCTGTCCAGGATGTCTTTTTTGCCGCCCATCTTTTCTGCGTCCACTTTCCATGTCTTTCCGTAAGGAGGATTGGACAGCATAAAATCAAACTGTCTGGTGGCGTTACCATCCATCGACAGCGTAGAGCCATAGCTGATATGCTCTGCTTGTTTTCCGTCACCCTTCAGCAGCATATCCGCTTTGCAGATGGCATAGGTCTCCGGCTGCACTTCTTGGCCAAACAAGTGAATCGAAACCTGCTTGCCGGTTTCTTCCGCCAGTCCCAGCAGGCGATCCTGCGCCACGGTCAGCATACCACCCGTACCGCAGGCTCCATCATAGCAGGAATAGGTGGCATCCTTGATCTGGTCCTTGATAGGAACAAAAATCAAATCTGCCATCAGTTCCACCACATCACGAGGTGTGTAGTGTTCACCAGCTTCTTCGTTGTTGGCCTCGTTAAACTTGCGAATCAGTTCTTCAAAGATAGTGCCCATGGCGTGGTTATCCAGTCCCGGCAGCTTGATCTCGGTTTTGCTATCATCGGTATAAACCGGATTAGGGCTGAGGTTGATTTCCTTCGACACAAATTTTTCAATGACTGCGCCCAGAATATCGGCTTCGATCATTGTGTCAATTTGGTTTCGGAACTGGAACTTCTGCAAAATCTCCTGTACATTTGGAGAAAAACCGTCCAAGTATGCGGTGAAATCGGCTTTGAGCTGCTGTTGCTTGGCGCGGGCCGTCAGATCACGCAGACGGAAGGGAGAAGTGTTGCAAAACGCCTGTCCAGCAGCTACACACAGTGCCTCCGTTTGATTGGTAATCCCCGCAGCATCCAGTTTGGCTTTCATGTCCATAACCTGCTGTTTCGTATCCTCCAAAACAGCATCCAGACGGCGAATCACCGTCATAGGCAAAATCACATCACGATACTTGCCACGCACATATACGTCGCGCAGACAGTCATCAGCAATGCCCCAAATAAAGCTCACAATCTGGTTGTGAATCTGATTATCCATATTAGCAACCTACTTTCTTTGTTTAGTTCTTCCTAAATTCATCATATAGTCGCTTCGGCAATTTTCGCAGATAAGAGTTCAGTACGCCAATAGCATTTTCCATGTGGACTTGGGAAATTACATCATTCTCAACCGGAAAGTAACCATATTTGTTCATCAACAGGCGGGCTTCTTCCAATTTTTCAGCATTTCTCTCACGCCGTTTTGTTCCAAAAGCATCACTGCTCAGTGCGTACAGATAGTACGAAAATAAGCTCTGCTTGATCTTCTCCATCACAATTTCAAACTCCATACTGGTGAGAAAATCATTTAGAATTGCCGTATCCTGCTGTGCATATATTTTCGGATCTTCCTCACTGTTAGAATCTTCCTTGCATCGAATCAATTCTTCAATCGCCCCGTCGCACAGACCCAATTGCTCAGAAATATTGTGGTATTCCTGTTTGCGAGAGTTAGACAGTCCCAGCAGATACTCCACCGACACATCGTAAAAATCCGCAAAGGCGACCAGATACTCGATGCTCATGCTGCGGGTACGGCCATACAGAGGATGGACAGGATCGTTGATTTCATAATTTTTGAGATTTGTATGGCTGATGTTGACGCCACGCTCTGCAAGCTGCTTGGAAAGCTGTTCAAAGGACAGCTTTTTTTCTTTACGAAGATCTTCCAGCCGCTCTTTGGTCAGCGCCATCCGTGCTTCGTCATACAGCATGAGTTTATCCTCCTATCCGTTTATAAACTATAATTTACAAACGTGCGTTTTCTGAAACCAAAATAATTTGTGGTTGATATACCGCATTCAGGCTTTTTCTGCGGTACAATTCAATTAGAGTTTACGGTTTACGTTTATTATAAACCATAAATCTCACAAAATCAATTCTCTACATGAAATGGAGGAAAGCGCATGGAAAAATATCTGCATATGCTGCAACCACAAAGCTGGGAGGAAAAACAATTTGTTGATTCAAATGACACCCAAGCAAAGGAGAAAAGCCAATGCGCTGATTCGAAAATCTTGCTGCAATTATGACGGCGGCAATTGTATTGCGCTGGATGATGGCGAGCCTTGTGTCTGTGTACAGAGCATCTCTTATTCTCTGTGCTGCACCTGGTTCCGGGATCGGGTTCTGCCAGGTGCTCCGGCTTTACAAGCTGAAATCACCAGTCCCAAAGGATTGAAGCGATGCGCAGAATGTGGTACGCCGTTTCTGGCAAAATCCAACCGTGCCAAGTATTGTCCCGATTGTGTCCGCAAGGTACACCGCCGTCAGAAAACAGCAAGTGACAGGAAACGGAGGTTGAATACGGACAAATAGAGCTTCTAAAAGCCGGATATATGCTCGGTTTCCAGCCTGGCAATCATGGAGATGAATAGCAATACCCCTTATCGCTCAGAAATCACGTTCTAATTGTCCGCATGGAGGTACCTGTCATGGCTACAAAACCCTTTTACATTCATCAGAAGCCACCGGCCCAAAGTTTTACACGACTGCCCAATTTTCTGTTTGAGGCACCAAGTTTTTGCTCCTTGTCAAGCGAGGCCAAACTGTTGTATGCGATGATCCTGCGTCGAACGGATTTGTCCCGCAAAAACGGATGGGCCGACGATTATGGCAAAATTTATCTTTATTACCCCATCAACGAGGTGTGCGAGCTGCTGCACTGTGGCCGTCAAAAAGCGGTGGACACGCTGCGGGAGCTGCAATATGCAGATCTTGTATCCATCAAAAAACAGGGGTGTGGAAAACCCAACCGTATCTACCCAAAACACTATGAAGCGGTTTCGAACACCGACTTCAAGAAATCCGATTACGGAACGCCGGAAGTCTGAATAATGAATTCGACAAGTACAGTAATCCGCTTTCTTGAAGTGCGAAAAACGGACGGTAGATAAAAAGAAAAAGATAAATATACCCAGTTTAATTCGATTCATTCCCTTCCGATCCAAGCTATTTTACGCGGGCTTTTCCGGCGAAAACCCCGGAAGGGAAGGGATGGGAAAGGAGCTCTATGAGAATTTTCTCAGGCTTTAAAATTATCTGTTTCCCCTCTGTGTATGGGAACAATCTTTCGCAGCTGTGTATCGCCGGGAAGGAGTGTGAGATGGACTGAGTTGAGCCGGAAAGGTTTTGCTGTTGGGGCAATACACTATGGCCAGCCAAGAAAAACGTCAAAATCCATACGAGATCGAATTGCCACAGCCCATCATTGATTCCTTTGCCCGATTCCTTGTGCCTGAAATTCAGAAATTCTATGCCAGTGACCAGGGGCAAAAAGAGCTTGAGGCATGGGAAAAGAAGTATTCTGCTCAAAGCAAGGAGTGACGTAAAATTTAAAGATAATATACAGAATAATTCTCTATTCCGGGTCGTTCACTTAGTAACTATTCAGATCAACAATTTTTAGAGAACATCTCTCACACGGTACCCACAAAAAGACCACACAGCAGACTTTGCAGTCTGCTGTGTGGTCTTTTCTAAAACAGTTCATTATGTTGAGCTATGAGTATTTCTCCATTCGTTTAGGATTTGATTTATAGCTTTGCCAACTTTCAGCCGTTCTTTATATATCTCTGTTTTTTGCTCTGTGTCAGTTGTGATATAGTCGAATTGTGAAATTTCAGCAATTGTACTACTGAGTAAATTTTGGTGCCTTTCGATATACGCTTCAAAGTCTAACCGCTCCTCGTCAGAGTAATAGAACACCACAACCTCCTGGAGATGCATAAATGCATAACGATGATCACCATTTTGAGGATCGTATAAGAATTGCAGTAGCTTGTATCGCTTGCTCCCACAGATATAGTACTTGTAGCTATATTTGTGATGTAAACCATATCCATAGTGGCCTATAAAGCCCCAAGTTGGTGTAGGAATCTGTAGTCTTCCACCATCAAGAACGACTATCTGATATGAATCGAGGATCGTCGTCTGATACTTGATATTCAACTCATCATAGGAAGTATTCTCATTCGGCATAGCATAGGCATAGAATTCCGCATCTAAATCATCATCGTTTGGGCATATTTCTATCGTATATTCTGGTCGATAAACATTGTAATATCCATTATCAGAAGCAGTCCATTCAGCTTTATTGCGCAGTCTATCATAGATATATTCTAATGGCGGTTTGGTAAGGCCAAGCCTTTTACGCCACAGATCCTCTATGTCAGTCATATCAGCATTTCCGTTATCCGGCGTGTTTTTATCACCTATCCGAGTATATATGCATCCTGGACGCATCTGCCCATACTGCTTTTTTAAATAGATTGGTGTATTTTTAACATTGAAAATGGTCAATACATCCAACTCAGTACCATCAAAAACAGTAGTTTTTACTTCTACAGCAGGATATACATCTCCAGCAAACATAAGATTTGATATAGCGTCAATAATATCTGCCTGTTTTCTTCTCGGTTTTTGCATACCTGTGATATCTAAATTGTCTGCTACGCCAAAAATCAAGTAACAGTTTTCATCATGTACAGTATTAGCAAAGCAAACGATATCCTTAATCAAGTCTGCAATGTTCTCATGCCACTCTTGCTTAAAATCCCAGCAATCGCCTTCTTTTCCTTGTTCAAGGAAGAAGCGAATTAGGTTATCTATTGAGTAGTATTGAAATCTGGACACTATCGCTACCTTCTCTACTAATTATTAAAAAAGAATACTATCATAATCATTTTCATTTAGTTTTAACTATTTTGGAGTAGTAGAAGTATTCCTTCCAGTACAGACTCTGAGCAAACAACCAAAGCTAATTTTCTTCGTACTCTTGTTAAGCCTTGATACAACAATTTTGTAAACAAATAGTCTGGATTTGGATGCACCAAGCCTTTTAAACGCCCATTTTCATATCGCCAGTTATAGTCTAACAACATACACACTCCATCAAATTCCTGCCCAATAACATTGTGGGTATTGTATTCGCTCTGTTGATAATCAAGCTCATGATTATAGAAAGAAGGAGTAAATGATATGTATGTATAGCCTTCTTTCTCTAGTCCTTTTGCACGTAACAGAGCAGCCTCCTTATCAGGCTCATAAATAATTTTAACATGAGGGAAAGTATAATTATCTCTATATTTACTAAGATCTCGTAAACAGGTTATAAATAATGCTAGTTCCTTGTTCGTTCTAATCTTATTGGTAAGTTTATAAATATTGTTTTCGCAAAGTACGTCTATTGCATCTGCTGTTCGGCGGCGATTTTCAGAAGCAGACAACGTTTGTCCCGCATCATATGAAAACAAACAAATTGTCTTTGCGCGTTTTACCCAACGCTCAACTTTCTCCAATGATTCTGTATATAAACGATGTGCCTCATCAACTATCACAATATCCACATCTCGGATTTCGCGCAATCTCAGTTCCTTTGCGGATATTATTCTAATATTGTCTAGTTGTTTATTAAGTTCGAAATGACCATCACACAGTATTCCGCTATGGACTAAAAGAACTTTCATTGTTGTTGATAACTCTCTCGCAATATCGTAGACCACTAGAGTTTTACCTGTACCTGGTCCGCCGGTAATCCCAACAAAACGACCTTGTGTATTAGTTCTAATATGTTCCATAACCGATTTCTTTATATTTTCTTGGTTTTCTGTAAGTAAATAGTCCTCCTTAAGAAAACGATCCGGAGAGTTAAGTGGTGAAACAAGAATGTTGTTGGGAAGAAAAACTGCATCAAGATCCACAAATTTATATGTATATACCGAATTTAGTGCAGATACCAACTCTTCAAGCGAAGATTCCACAAGTTCAAAATCATGAGTCATCGTGTAAATCTTTTTACTGGAGGATATAAAGACATACAAATGGAGTTTACGATTAAGTAACTTTAAATAGTGAAAATTTTGCCTCAGTTGGCGTTGTAATTTTTCAGGAGACACTGTGCCACTTTTTAGTTCAACATTCAAACAATCTGTTTCCGAAATTTTTAACAAATCAAATTCTTTATTAAGTTGTGGAACAACATAACCATATAGAAATCCTTCAAGTTTATCAGTTGACACAGAAATACAACTAAGAAGTACGGATATATCCATGACTTCTTGATGGCGGTATTGGTGCTCTGGCTCTAAACCACATAAATATCGCACATAAGGTTCGGATACCTCACTATTATCCTGCAACTTCACCATATCAGCTAAAGAAAAAAGTTTATTTTTCATAATATTCTCCTTAGAATAGGTATTGCTATTCTTGAAGTTCAAAAGGCTTCTCTTCAGTATCTTTTATATTTTATGATAAAATACATATAGTCAAAAGAAAAGTCCAAATAAAAAGTTTTAAACCTTTCATGACGAAATCTATTTTAACGATGTCCATCTAGCAAACACTAAGCGATTAATCAAGAAGTACCCATTCAAACACTGCCATTTACTCATAAGTATATAAAAATCCGAGGGTCAAGGCACAATGCCTTGGCCCTCGGATTCTGTTTTGACATCACAGCCACACCCTTACGGCAAAGCCGCCTTTGAAAAAGTAGGTGTTCATGTAATGTCCATCTGGTGGAGCTGACGGGAGTCGAACCCGTGTCCGAAAAGAAATCGGTTAGAGTATCTCCGGGCGCAGTGTATTTATTAGACTTCCCTTGGCGCGGGCGAATACACACGCACTACGCCTTGGTAGCTTCATAAATGCATGACGGGCCGCAAAGCTTAAGCCCGTGCACGTTCAGTACCTAATCGACGCCCTGACCCTGCGCGGTACTAACGCAGGCAGGACGGTCGCGCCTAATTAGGCAGCGACGGCAACAGGATAATTGTTGTCAGTTAATTTTAGTTGGCGCTTTTATCGTGGTGCACCGCCACGGCCCGCTGCTCACGCCTTTCTCTCCCCGTCGAAACCATTACAGCCCCGCATTTTCGGTGAGGATTCCCTCACCGGGAAAGCAAAAGCAAACAGCTTTTATCGCTGCGTTTTCAATGCGCGATCAATATCTCGCTTGGCATCACGCGCTGCAGCTGTGGCGCGTTTGTCATAAAGCTTTTTACCTTTGCAAAGCCCCAATTCCAATTTTACCCGCCCATGTTTGAAATAGAGCGAAAGAGGAACCAGTGTATAGCCCTGCAATTTAATCTGCTGCCCCAGGCGACGTATCTCCTTTTTATGGGCCAGCAAACGGCGGGGGCGGCGCGGGTCTTTATTAAAGATGTTCCCTTGTTCGTAAGGGCTGATGTGCATACCCTTCACAATCAATTCGCCATCGTCAATATCAGCCCAGGAATCCTTCAGGTTTACACCGCCTGCACGCAAGCTTTTGACCTCAGTCCCCACCAGTTCGATGCCGGTTTCCAGGGCTTCGATCACAAAGTATTCGTGGCGCGCTTCACGGTTCTGGGCAATAATCTTTTTGCCGGTCTTTTCTTCTGCCATCAAGCGTGCCTCCTTTGCGTGTAGTAATTTCAAATTATAACGCAGCCTCGTCAAGAAGTCAAGAGAAAACCGTCACAGTTCCCCGCGCCCCTGCATAGCACGGTACAAGGTGGTTTCGTCGGCATACTCCAAACTGGACCCCACCGGCAAACCGTAAGCAAGGCGCGTAGTCCGCACCCCCATCGGTTTGATGAGTTTTGCCAAGTACATGGCAGTGGCTTCGCCCTCCACTGTGGGACTGGTTGCCATGATTACTTCCTTAACCGTGTCGTTAAGGCGCGCCAGCAATTCCTTCACACAAAGTTGTTCTGCGCCAATTCCGTCCATGGGAGAAATCAAACCATGCAAAACATGGTACAATCCGTTGTATTCATGAGTACGCTCAATGGACTTGATATCCCGCGGACTTTCCACCACACAGATAACACTGCGGTCACGTTTGGGCGAAGCGCAGATTTTGCAGACTTCCCCTGCCGTATAATCCTGACAGATCCGGCAACGATGAAGATCTTTTTTGGCATGCTCAATGGCTTTAGCCAGCTCCATGGCCTGCTCGTTGGACATGGACATCACTTCATAAGCCATCCGAGTTGCGCCTTTGCGGCCGATTCCGGGAAAACGCGCAAACTGGTCCACCAGGTTTTCCAGCGGTTCAACGTTTTGCGGCATGATCTACCCTCTTAGCCCAGACCGGGAATGTTCATTCCGCCCGTCAGCTTGCCCATTTCTTCCTCAGAATCTTTATCAACAGCTGCCACAGCACTATTAACGGCCGCCGCGATCAGATCTTCCAGCATTTCGATATCGTCCGGGTCTACGGCCTCTGGCTTGATCTTGACAGCTGTGATTTCATGCTTGCCGGTCATGGTGACAGTTACCATTTCACCGCTGGCCGTCCCCGTGTATTCCTTGGCTTCCAGCTCTTCCTGTTTGGCACGGATTTCATCCTGCATCTTCTGGACTTGGCGCATCATAGCGTTGGGATCAGGGCGGCCGTAGCCTTTGGGCAATCTTGCTTTCATAGGAATATCCTCCAATTGTTATTTATCTTCAATTTGAACATCCACGCCCAGTGCCTGCATGTTTTGCAGAGTCTGGTCAATGGACATCTGCGGGCTTCCGTTATCCTCATCTTTTGGGGCTTCATAAGGACCGATACTGCACCGAATTTTGGTGACACGGTAGATGGTTTCCTTTAACTTTTTGCTGACTTCGCGGTTGTTCCGGATATAATCCCGGAATGCATCGCTGCACTCAAACAGTACATGCTTCCCGTCATAGTAGGCACGGGTACCGCGCAAAAACGAAATCATCATGCCGTCTGTTTCTTCAAGATCGGCCAAAACCAAGGCCCATTGCGGGAACGGTTCCAGCGGGCCGGCTTCCTGCTTCGGTTTTGCTTTATGCGCTGCCGGCTGAACCGTCGGTGCAGCCGACGGTTGCGGCGTGGGAACCGCCGGACGCATCTCAGGCTGCAAAAATTCCGGTTCTTCTTCCGGAGGCGGGAGTTCTTCCGGTATTTCCGATACTTTCTCCTGCACTACAGGCGGCGGTGCGCTGGGTTTCGCATTCTGTACCGGTGGCGCTGCCGTAAAAGCGGTTGGCGCTGCAGCTGCAAAAGGCTGTGGTGCCGCCGGTTGGACAGGTTGCGCCGGTGCGGCCGGCACAGTCACAGTCGCCTGCGGCTGTGTTAAGGAAAACACCGCCAGTTCCAATTCGATACGCTGATCGGTCCCACGGCTCATTTTTTCAAGTGCCTGGCCAAATGCATTGATAGCCCGAATCGCTTCTGCCTGCGAAAAGTCTTTTCGCTGTGCATAGGCCGCTTCCTCTTCCGGTGAAGTACCAGTCAAGAGTGCCGTGCCCCCTGGCAACGCGCACAACATCAGGTTACGATAATGCCCGGCCAGTTCCATACACAACCGACGCATATCGACGCTCTGCTGACGGAGTTCTGCAATCTTTTCCAGTGCTGTCACGGAATCCTTTGCCGCTATGGCATCACTGATTTCGAAAAGATACCCCCTGTCGGTAACGCCGGCCATGCGGCGCACCAACGCTTCATCCACGCGATTATCAACACCCGCACAGGTATCAAGAATCGAAAGTGCGTCACGCATGGCACCATCCGCCAAACGGCCAATCAGCTGTGCCGCTCCGGGATCAAGATCGATCTTTTCCTGTTCCGCCACATAAGTCAGTCGGCCGGCAATATCCTGTGCCGTAATGCGGGCGAAATCGTACCGCTGGCACCGACTGAGGATTGTGACCGGTACCTTCTGTACTTCGGTCGTAGCCAGAATAAAGATTACATGCTCCGGCGGTTCTTCCATGGTTTTAAGCAGTGCATTGAACGCCTGTGTCGAGAGCATGTGCACCTCGTCGATAATGTATACCTTATAACGGCATACCGAGGGCAGATAGGCCACTTCATCCCGCAGATCACGGATGTCATCCACACCATTATTGGAAGCGGCGTCCATCTCGATAATATCCATGATGCTGCCGCTGTCAATTCCTTTGCAGACTTCACATTCACAGCAAGGGTCCGGGCTGGAATGGTCCAGACAGTTCACTGCTTTTGCAAAGATCTTTGCGCAGGTGGTCTTGCCGGTACCGCGGGTTCCGGTAAACAGGTAGGCATGCCCAATGCGTCCCGCCGCAATCTGATTTTGCAGCGCAGTGACAATGGGCGTCTGCCCTACCACATCCGCAAAACGCTGCGGGCGCCATTTGCGATACAACGCACGGTACATAAGGCACACCTCCCCGTAAAATCAGAAAAAGCGGGCAGAGCACGCGGCTGCGCTGCTTTGCGTACAGATGCAGGCTTGCCGCAGCACTGGACGAGCGCCGCTTAATGCTGCTCGGTTCCCCGCCTGACATGGTTCACAGGCCGCCCACGCACGGGGCCCGCATCTGTACGCAAAACAGCGCAATTCAGCCCTGTCCGCAAAAGTTATTATACAATATTGTCCGGATAATTGCAAGAGGCGGTTTGTTTTGATTTTACCGCTTTAAGTAATAGGTTCCTTCAGGTGCTCTGCAAAGTGTTACGTTAAAGACACTGTCCAAAATTTTTTGTTCAAAAAGGCGCTGCGGCGTGTCAAAAGCAATCAGTCGACCTTCCCCGAGTACAGCTACCCGGTCGCTGTACTGCAACGCCTGCGCAAGATCATGCAACACTACAATCACTGCCTTGCCTTGTGCAGCCAACGTGCGAAGTAATTCCAGCAATTCAAATTGTGCAGAAACATCCAGGTAGGTTGTGGGTTCATCCAGCAAAATGGCATCGCCGCCTTGTGCCAATGCCATGGCAAGATATACCCGCTGCCGCTCTCCGCCCGAAAGTTCTCGCAGATCACGGTCCGCCCACTGCTGGACACCGGTGGCCTCCATAGCCTGCCGGACAGCTTCGCGGTCTTTCGCCGTCATCTGCCGGGACAAGCCAAGATATGGAAAACGTCCATGACTGACCAGCCCGCGCACGGTTATTTCCGGAATGTTGCGCACTTGCGGCATAAAGGCGGCAGCACGGGCATACTCTTTTCGATCATACGCCCGAATTGAACGTCCGTTCAATACAATATCGCCTTCCAGCAAAGGAAGCTGACGGGCAATGGCCTTGAGCAGCGTGGTTTTACCGCATCCGTTGGTTCCCACCAACGTGGTAATTTGACCGCTTTGCGCGGCAAACGCCACATTTCGCAAGATCGGGCTGCCGTCGTATCCAACGGATACCTGCCGGAGTTCAAACATAAATACGCCCCCTTTTGCGATGCAGCAACAGGCTCAGGAAGAAAGGCCCACCGATCAGGGAGAGCAAGATTCCCACAGGCAATTCAAACGGAGCAAACAAAAGTCGCGCAGCCATGTCGCACACGGTCACAAACGCAGCTCCCAATAAGGCCGATGCCGGCACCAGAATCCGATAGTCGGTACCCACCAGTCTGCGCGCAATGTGTGGTGCGAGCAACCCCACAAAACTCAACAAACCAGCAAAGCTTACCGCAGCCCCCGCCAGCAACGCTGCTGCCAGAATGCCCAGAAAACGGGTTCGCGTCACATGCAGGCCCAGCCCTGCTGCGCTTTCTTCTCCCAGACACAACACATTCAGGTCCACCGTGAGAAAGAGCGCCAAAAGCAAGCCTACTACAAAGTACGGAAAGGCTGCGCCAAGCATGCTCATAGTGACACCGGAAAGCCCGCCTGTAAGGAACCCCGGAGAACTGGCTACAATTTCCGGCCAGAGCAGTTTCAGGGTATTGATTCCCGCCGTCAGCATGCCGCTGACAGCCAGGCCCGCCAGCACCAGTGTGGTACGGGAAAGTCCTGCGCGCCAGGCAAGCAGATACACAAGCATCGAGCATCCCAGAGCTCCCAGAAATGCTGCAAACTGCATGGCTCCGGGCACGGTCGGCACCAAAACCATCGCTAACAATGCACAGAATCCGGACCCGGCATTTACACCAATCACGTTGGGGCTGGCCATTGCATTATTAAGAACCGCTTGGAGCAGCACACCGGCTACCGCCAATGCGGCACCGGAAAACAGGCCTCCCAGCATGCGTGGCAACCGAACATATGCGATGACACGCCAAACCGGGTCCTGCTCGCCTTGCGTGCAAAGCGCCTGCCAAAGCTGCCCCAGTGCATAGGGCTGGCTTCCCAGGCAAAGCGCTGCAATGGCCGCCACGATCACTGAGGCTGCCAAACCGCCCATGACCATAGATATTGCAGCACCGTTTTTTCGTACACTTTTCATTTTTCACCCCTGCCAGCCGCGTGCTGCCGGATCCAACCGTCCGGTAGCTGTGTAAAGCAATGCATTGCAAATTGCTGCCGCTACCGTACTTCCGCCTTTTCGTCCCATGGCTGCAATGCAAGGCACTTGCCGCTCCACGCAGACTGCATACAGCCGCTCTTTGCTCTCTATCACATTTACAAAGCCCACCGGCGCTGCAATAATCAAAGCTGGCCGCAAAACCTTTTGTTCCATCAAATCGCAGAGCGCCAAAAGAGCTGTCGGCGCATTGCCAATGGCGTAGATCGCTTCGGGAGAAAGTTCGGCAGCTTTACGCATAGCCGCTACGGCTCGTGTCGTTCCCGCCTGCCTGGCCATTTCTGCCACCGTCGCATCCGCCATATAACAGACAGCTTTGCTACCCAATGCGGCCAAAGACGGTTTGCTGATTCCTGCCAACGCCATATTGGTATCGGTCACCACAGAAGCACCGCCCCGCAGAGCCAGAACTCCCTTTTTCACTGCATCCGGTGTAAACCGAAGATTTTGTGCATATTCAAAATCCGCCGTTGTATGGATCACACGCCGCACAACAGCGGCATTTTCTTCGTCAACGGAGATATTTAACTGCCGCATTTCTTCGTCAATAATCTGCATACTGGTTCGCTCAATATCTGCGGGCAGCGTATGCTGTACTGTCATTGGTATTCCTCCATCAAGCGGTAAACGGCTTTCATGTCCAACGCCTCGCGGACTTTCTCGGCCAGCACATCAAACTGCCGCTGCTGGTAAGCTGCATGGCTGACTGCAACGGCCTGTTGCGGCGCAATTCCTTTGCGCATACAGAGCCAGTCGGCCAATTTTACCGTCAAGTCACCGGTGTCAAACAGTCCATGCAAATAGGTTCCGAAAATGTGCGAACAGTAACAACCCTCCGCTACACCGTTTTCCTGATGACAAAAAGGCGTGCCATCTGTTTGTGTGCACCCCATGTGAATTTCGTATCCTTCCATTACGGCTCCTGCCAGGGGGCCTTCCGTGACGGTCGCCCGTACCCGGGTACGGGTTTTGGCCGCGGTAAAAGTCGTGCTAGTTGGAAGTAGACCCAGGCCGCGCAAAGTCCGCCCCGGGACACCGCCCTCCAACCCTTCCGGGTCCTGCAGCGTTTGTCCCAGCATCTGGTAACCGCCGCATACTCCCAGGATCGGAGTTTGACTGGCGGACGCTTTCAGAATGGCTGCTTCCAGCCCATTTTGGCGCAGCCAAAGTAAGTCCTCTATAGTGTTTTTGGTTCCGGGCAAAACAATCAAATCCGGATACCCCAGTTCCGACACATCCTTGACATAGCGTACCCCCAGCGCCGGGTGATTTTCCAGTGGCGTAAAGTCGGTAAAATTGGAAAGCCGCGGCAGTCGAATGACTGCAATATCAACCGGTTTATGCACGGATGCCTCACTCAGACATGGCGCAAGGGAATCCTCGTCATCGATATCCACATCAAGGAACGGCACCACACCCAACACCGGCAAATGTGTACGCTCTTCCAACATCGAAAGCCCCGGACGCAGAATAGATGGGTCACCGCGGAACTTGTTGATGACCATGCCGCCAATACGCCGGCGTTCTTCTGGGTCAAGCAGCGCCACAGTTCCGTATAGCTGTGCAAACACACCGCCGCGGTCTATATCACCGGCCAATAAAACCGGCGCATTCACCAATTTGGCCAACCCCATATTCACAATGTCGTCGGCCTTAAGGTTGATTTCCGCCGGGCTTCCGGCACCTTCTATAACAATAACGTCGTGCGCCTCGGCAAGACTATGATATGCATCCAGAATTTCCGGAATCAGCTGCTTTTTATAGCGAAAGTACTGGGACGCAGGCATCTGTCCGCGCACTTTCCCCTGTACAATTACCTGGCTGCCGGTATCACTGCTGGGTTTCAGCAGGATGGGATTCATTCGCACATCAGGTTCTACGCCGGCCGCCTGCGCCTGCACAACCTGCGCCCGGCCCATTTCCAGTCCATCCCGGGTCACATAGCTGTTCAGCGCCATATTTTGGCTTTTAAATGGTGCCACACGCAGGCCATCCTGGGCAAAGATACGACAAAGTGCTGTACACAACAAACTTTTGCCCGCACCAGACATTGTTCCCTGTACCATAATGCACCGGGTCTGTTTATGGTTGCTCATTGCAGAATCTCCTCAAGAGTGGCCAAAAGGCGCTGATTTTCGGCGTTTGTACGTACCGCCGTTCGGTACCAGGTATTATCCAGTCCGGGATAGTTCCCGCAGCTGCGCAGCAAAACTCCCTTTTGCCGCAGCGGTTCCAAAAGCGGTTGCTGTGATTGGAACAAGAGGTAATTGGCTTCTCCCGGAATCACGCGCAATCCCAGAGCCTGCAGTCCGTTTGCCAGAAGAGCCCTTTGCTCACGGATCAGCGCACGAACTTGTTCTACATATTTCACTTCCTGCAAGGCGGCAATACCTGCCGCCTGTGCCAGACTGCTGACCGACCATGGCGATCCTGCCGCCTGGAGTTTTTGCAGCAAATCCGCATTGGAACAAAGTGCATATCCCAGACGCACGCCGGCCATGGCATAGATTTTGGTGAAAGCTTTCAGAATTACCAGGTTGGGATATTGCCCTAACAGCGGCACCAGTGTATGCTTCTGTGGATCATCCAAAAACTCCCCGAAGCATTCATCCACCACAAGCACAGTGCCCTGTTCTGCACAGTGGTCTGCAATACGATGCAAAAGCGGCATAGAAGTTGTACGACCGGTAGGATTGTTGGGCTCGCATAGAAAAACCATCTCGGTTTGCACTGTGATGGCCTGCTCAAACGTTTCGTCGACTGCAAAACCGTTGTCGGCAGAAAGCCTGCAATACTTGACTTCGCAGCCGGTGCTGCGAAGGGCAGCTTCGTATTCCGCAAAAGCCGGGGCCGGTACCAATGCCTGGTGCGGGCGCAACGCTGTTGCAATCCGCCAGATCAAATCCGCCGCGCCGTTACCGCAAAGCACCCATTCCGGCAATACGTGTTCTGCCTGGGCTAGCGCTGCGCGTAAAGTGCGGCACAGTGGGTCCGGGTATCGATCCGCACCGGCTGCAGCGGTCGCAATTGCCTGCTGTACACCTTGCGGCACCCCCAAAGGGCTTACATTGGCCGAAAAGTCCAAGGGTGCACAGCCATATTCCGCTTCAAATCCAGCCCAGTCGCCACCGTGTACCAACTGCATTGTTTCACCTCAAAAGAAAAAGAATTGCCATCCGCAGCGCAAGCCCTGAAAAGACCGCCAGACCAGACGCCGCAAACAAAGTATGATTGGCACGCAGAATATCATCAGTTTCTACCGGTCGCCGCGCATCTCCAATTGTCGGCTTGGGGTAATATTGACCAAAATAATAGGCCGGACCGGCCAGCTGTACTCCCAACGCTCCGGCACAGGCAGCTTCTGTCTGTGCGCTGTTGGGGCTGGCATGGTTGTGACGATCCCGCCGCCAGATGCGCCATGCGTTGCATGCGTCCTGCTTTACCAGCGCGGCCGCCGCAATCCATAGAAGGGCAGCTATTCTGGATGGCAGAAAGTTTGTCGCATCATCCAATTTGGCAGCAGCCCTGCCGAAATGAAGATAGCGGTCATTCTTGTATCCCACCATGCTGTCCATTGTGTTGATCGCCTTGTAGCACAAAGCAAGCGGTGCACCGCCAATCAGCATATAAAACAGCGGTGCCACCACGCCGTCAGAAAAATTTTCTGCCACAGTTTCTACCGCAGCCTTTGTAACGCCTTCTTCATTCAATGCCTGGGTATCTCTGCCCACGATCCGCGAAACAGCCTTTCGCGCAGCCGGCAAACCTTCAGACTGCAAACAGCGGTAAACGTTTTTGCTTTCTACCGCCAGACCTTTGATGGCCAATGCCTGCCAGCACCACAGAATTTGTACTGCCAACCCTGCCGCCGGGTGCAGCCAATATGCCAGCCCGCAAACAAACGCGGTAACGGCCAGTGTTCCTAAAGGCAACACTGCCGCCAGTACACAGCCGGCGTTCCGCTCTCCTTCCGGTGTGGCAGGAAATTTCTTTCTCAAAAAAGATTCAAGCCCGGTAATGCATTTTCCCATTCCTACAACAGGATGGGGCATCCAGGCAGGGTCTGCCAGCCACAAATCCAGTAAAAATCCGCCCAAAACGGCAATACAAACCGTCATGCGTGATGCTCCTTTGTATACTGGACGGTTTCCAGCAAGGTAAGTTGCTGGTTCCGGGGCCACTGGGACGCATCCAATTTATAGCCGCCTGCATTGGGGGCGCACCAATGATAGTATTCATAATGAGGTACAGCGAACCGCTCCATCACGGCCATCTGAGTACCTCCATGGGCCACAATAACCAGCTGTTCCCTTCCCGCCTGTATGGATTCATCCACCAGTTTTGCAAACGCTGCGCAGGTCCGGGCTGAAAACTGGTCCTTTCGCTCTCCGTCAGGGCAAGTGGTTTCACAATTGCTGTTGACCCATGCAAGATAGTCCGGGTCGTGTTCCATCTCAACGTAATTGCGTCCCTCAAAACTGCCGAAGTTCATTTCCTTCAGGTCTTCCACAATAACCTGTTTCGACTGAGGAAACATAATGCTTGCAGTTTGTTGGGTACGGATCAGCGGTGTCACATACACCACATCGGTCGTAAAATCCGCCGGACGAATTTCATCCCGACCGGCATCCGACAGCGGAATATTCCGTTGCCCCTGGTACCGTTTTTCAAGATTATAAACTGTAGTTCCATGCCGCAGCAGATAAATCGTCATTGTGGTAAACTTCCTTTCAAAATAAGAGGCAGCCCGTAAAATACCCGGACAACCGTATCTGCCCGCTGGGCAAGCAGACAGTTTAAACGGCCTGCCGCTTCCCGCGCTGCGCGCTGCTCGGCGTCCACCGGCACAACACCTCCGCCCACTTCGGTGGAGATGACCACTTGATAACCGACCAATTCTTCGGCCAACTGTTCAAGATTCTCCGCAGCTGCCGCACGTTCTTGTACATTCCAGACCGCATAATGGCTAAGCTCCGATTCGTCGCAGTGTAGCAGTTTACAGGCAAAAGCCTTCTTTCCGCTGTAGAGCGGCCCCAATACCAAAGTCATATGCTTCCCTCCGCAATGCGGCATACAACCAGTGCTGCCAGCATCCATAGTTCCGCTTTTTGTAAAAACCAGCCGGCAAGGTCTCCCGAGATGCCCCCAAACTGCTTTTGCGCGACGGTATGGTATCGCCATAGTACCGCCCATGCAGCTACTGCCATACAGACGCCGGCAACCCTGCCTATGACCAGCAATGCTGCGCATACAAGAATTGCCAATACCAGAAGGAACCGCCGCACCACAGTTTTATCTGCGGAGGTGGCAAAGGTATGGACCAATCCCGTATTTTTGGCAATGGGGAAAGTTGCAACAGCCCAACCGGAAAGTGCACGCTCCAGAACAAATCCAAGACCCAGACACCAAAGTGCTTTCCGGTCCATTTCAAGGGAGGCGCA
>NZ_JACJKP010000340.1 GCF_016901605.1 Gemmiger formicilis | reverse complement strand
GTATGGCCAGCCGTGAGCTGAAGGATACCGAAACTGCCGAAGGCGCCACCGCCACCGTGCTGGCCATGGACGGCATCGCGGTCGTTGTGAACCCCGCCAACACCACCGCCGACCTGAGCGTTGACCAGATCAAGAGCATCTACACCGGCGAGGCCACTGTTTGGGCTGACGTCCAGTAAGTTCCGCATCCTCCAACGGCTGTTGCAGCTCCGGCAGTGACAGCCGCTTTTTATGGTAGGACCCATCGGTTTCCCCTTTGAACCCCAAGGAGCGTGTATAGGAAAAATGAAAACGAAAACCGCCAAGACCCGGGAATGGGTCATGCAGGGCGTGTTTACCGCCTGTGCCTGCATCTCGATCCTGGCCGTTGCGCTGATCTGTGTGTTCCTGTTCGCCAACGGTCTGCCCACCATCTTCAAGATCGGGCCCCTGAACTTCCTGCTGGGCACCACCTGGAAACCCGGCAACGATATCTACGGCATCCTGCCCATGATCCTGGGCTCCATCTATGTTACGGCGGGCGCTATCATCGTGGGCGTGCCCATCGGTCTGCTCACCGCCGTCTATATGTCCAAGTTTGCCTCTCCTGCCGTCAACAAGGTCATGCTGCCTGCGGTCCAGCTGCTGGCGGGCATTCCCTCGGTGGTGTACGGCTTCTTCGGCATGGTGGTCATGGTTCCTGCGGTGCAGGCCATGGTCAAGAGCGACTTCTTCAAGGATGTACTGGGCGTCAAGAGCGGCAAGGGCATGAGCCTGTTCACCGCGGCCCTGCTGCTGGGCATCATGATCCTGCCCACCATCATCACGGTGAGCAAGGCCAGCCTGGACGCTGTGCCGGAAAGCTACTATGAAGGCAGCCTGGCTTTGGGCGCCACCCATGAACGCAGCGTGTTTTTTGCCGT
>NZ_JACJKP010000339.1 GCF_016901605.1 Gemmiger formicilis | reverse complement strand
CAGCTGTTTGACCGTGTCAGTGCCATTGGCGCCAAAACTTTGGTTGCAGCACTGGAAAAGCTGCAGGCCGGACAACTGCAGGCCGTACCGCAACAGCATGAGCAGGCAACCATGGCACCGCCGCTCAATAAGGAAATGGCGCGGTTTGACTTTACGCAGGATGCCATGCATATTCACAATTGGGTGCGCGGTATGAATCCCTGGCCGGTGGCCTGGTTTGAACAGGACGGTAAAAAAATCAAAGTGTTGGAGTGCCGCGTAGCTAAAAATGAATGCGGTGCAGCCCCTGGCACGGTGCTGGCCCTTAAACCGTTGACCATTGCAACGGGCAGCGATGCAGTGGAATTGCTGACTGTAACCCCCGAAGGCGGCAAGCCGATGGCCGGAACTGCCTGGGCGGCCGGTCGTCGGATGAAAGTGGGAGATGTGCTGTGACGCCCCGCCGTTTGGCCGTCAAGGCATTGATGCATCAGGAACAGGAAGGATATGCAAACCTGGTCCTTGATGCAGAACTGAAAAAATGTGTTCCGCCCCTGGATGCCAGAGACGCTGCTTTTGCGGCACGTATTTTTTATACAGTCTTGGAATATCAGCCACTGTTGGACCATCTGCTGAATCGCTTCAGCAAAAAGCCGGTTGTCCGGTTGGATACACCGGTGCGTGCCATCCTGCGGGCAGGCCTTGCGCAGGCACGTTATATGGATGTGCCGCTCCCGGCAGCAGTCAATGAGTCGGTAAAGCTCACCAAGGCGATGGGCAAAACAAGTGCGGCCGGCATGGTGAATGCAATACTGCGCCGCGCGGCAACCGTTCATATTCAAGCAGAAGATTTCCGGAATCCGTTGGAACGGTTGGAAATTTATGAATGTCTGTCTCATCCGGTGGCGGAGCTACTGTATGAGCAGTA
>NZ_JACJKP010000338.1 GCF_016901605.1 Gemmiger formicilis | reverse complement strand
CCGTCACCGCCACCACCATACCGCCCGGTCTGCTTTGCAGGAAAGGCAGTTTTGGTGTACGCAGCAGCTGCAGGATGAGAACCTGCGTCCACAGGGATTCCAGGAACCACCCGGTCTGAAATATTGCAATAAACTGTGCCCGCCCTTCTGCCGTCAGTGCCGCAAATTGTCCGCCGCATACACCGGGACACAGAACAAAGTAAAGAAACCAGAATGTGACAAAATCAAACACCGAACTGATCGGTCCAAAAAAGCGCATAAAACGGCCCAATGTTCGACCGGACCATTCCAACGGCTGTTCGGTCAGTTCTTTGTCCACCCGATCCCAGGGCAAAACCAGGCAAAGCAAATCATACAAAAGATTTAACAGCAGCAACTGTACCGAAGTCATCGGAAAGAATGGCAACAGTACACTGGCTGCCACGATTGCACAGATATTGCCGAAATTGGAGGATGCGGTGATTTTAATATACTTGATCATGTTGGCGAAAGCCTTCCTGCCTACCAGAATGCCTTCTTCCAGTACATTCAAATCTTTTTTCAGAAGGATTACACTGGCGCTTTCCCGCACCGCATCGGTTGCATTCTCTACCGAGATTCCCACATCCGCCTGAAGCATGGCCGGAAGGTCATTCATGCCATCTCCCAGGAACCCCACCACATGGCCGTTTCCCTGCAGATTTTCGACTACTCGTGCTTTTTGGCGCGGAGAAAGTTCAGCAAATATAGCTGTTTTCTCCAACGCAGCGGGAAGGTCATCTTCGGTCAGTTCTTCCAACTCTCTGCCGGTAAGGCAAAATTCATCGTCGATTCCCAGTCGGCGGCAAATAGAAAGTGCTACCGGCTTTTGGTCACCTGTAAGGACCTTTACTTTTACATGAAGTGCCTGCAGCTTTCCGATAGCACTGGCAGCGCTTTGCC
>NZ_JACJKP010000337.1 GCF_016901605.1 Gemmiger formicilis | reverse complement strand
CAGCAAAATAAAATGTTGGTACTGCTTGGAAACGCCGGAATGATTGCAGGGATCGTCGTAGGACTTGCTATCAATATATGGTTGTTCCGGTATTGGCACAAAAGGCCGGTGGGGTCAGGCAGACACTTTGTGCAGCCTGTGCTTTGGATAATCGGCGTATTCTTGCTGGTAGATAGATGTATGTGGCTAGGATCGGTCCTTTAATACGGCTCTATAGAAAATATCAAATAAACCCGGCTGGCCAGGTGTTCAGAATAACATCTGGCCAGCCGGGTTGTTTTGTCTAGATTAGATATGTGATTTAAATTTATTCCCCGCATTTCGCAGTGCAGGTTTTAAGTGTATAGTGACTTACATTGTCATAGTCCTTTTGAAAAGAACTATATGGTCCGACAAGTGTGAATTAAAAGAGGCCTTTTGAATCGGGTACTTCTACAAAAAAGAAACGCAACAACGCTTTTATTGATTTTTAAGTGGCTTGGCTGATTTGGAATCAGTTGTCAATAGTCCAGTTGGACGTAGTAGTCTGGTCGGAGAACTGTGACGCACAGGCAAATAGCATGATACAGCGCCGAAAATTGTGTAGTGTGCACAACTTCCGGCGCTGGTTTTGATGGTTATAAAAGGATGTTGGAACGTAAAAAACAATACACAGAACCGGCTGGGAAGAAGAAGTGGTCAGATGGTGGTCAAGCCGTCTCGTCTTGCCTGAATCGGCAGTTACGGCCTGTGGATACTCCCGGCCACCTGTATAGGCTGGCCTGCACAAAACAAAAGACTTCTCTGCCCCTACGCAGGGCGGAAAGGTCTGTTTGCCTATCGAAGGACGGAGCCTCAGGCCTCGGTAAATACCTTGGCCATGATCTTCCAGCCGTCCGGGCCCTTCTTCTGGGCGTGGAAGTCCACATAAACGGTACTTGCCGCAG
>NZ_JACJKP010000336.1 GCF_016901605.1 Gemmiger formicilis | reverse complement strand
TGTGCCCGGCGCCATTGCACTGGCAGCCGCCATTGTCTCCATCGCCGGCAAGGAGGCCATGTACTGGTATACCCGCCATTATGCCTTGCTGATCCATTCCTCGGCCTTCATGGCGGATGCGTGGCACCACCGGTCCGACGCCTTCTCCTCCATCGGGCCTCTTATCGGTATTGCCGGTGCCATGCTGGGATTCCCGGTACTGGACTCGGTGGCCAGCGTGGTGATCTGCCTGTTTATTTTGAAAGTGTCCTACGACATTCTGAAGGACGCCATCAACAAGCTGCTGGACACCTCCTGTGGGGAGGAATACGAGCAAAAACTGCGGACCTATGTGGCCGCCCGCCCCGGCGTGGAAGGGGTAGACCTGCTGCATACCCGGATGTTCGGCAACAAAGTGTACATCGACCTGGAGATTCAGGTGGACGGCGACAAGACCCTGCGGGAAGCTCATGAAGTAGCCGAACAGGTACACACCGAAGTGGAACAGGCGTTCCCGGAAGTAAAACACGTGATGATCCACGTGAACCCCGCCCCGGCGGCCGGGTAATCCCCTGCCTGGCCACAGATTCTGCCGGCAGACTATGCCCAACCAAAACAGCCCGACCTTCCCGGCCGGGCTGTTTTTCTTTTGCCAGGCCGGCGTGCTGCACCGAGCCAGAGCAAAAGTATTCAATTCGTCATATTTTATATTATATTACAATTTGTATTTTCTATTAAAAAAGGCGCTCCGGACGGAGCGTACGTCCAAAGCGCCGGGAGGAAAAAAGCAACAGAATCCGCCAAAACAGGCGCAATCAGGCGGCAGCGGTTTCGCTGTCAACAGCCAGTTCCGCATTCAGCCGCTTGCTCTTGGAGAACACCCAGGTGATCACAAAAGCAGATACCATCGAGAGCAGCGTACCGATCAGGAAGTTGAGCATATCACCGGACTGCACGCAGA
>NZ_JACJKP010000335.1 GCF_016901605.1 Gemmiger formicilis | reverse complement strand
GGTCCCGGCGGGCAGAATCGTCTGCGTGTTGGGGAAAACGCCTGCGCCGCCCAGGGTGATCAGGTCGCCCTGGTCCTGGGTCTGATCCCGGGTAGTCACGGTATCGTAAGGCTGGGCGCCCGGGTTTACAGCGCCGTCGGTCACATCGGCGGCACGGTACAGCCCAAAGACGGCACCGCTCAGCGGGGTATAGCCGTCTTCGGCCACTTTTTGCACAAAGAGATAGTTCTTGATGTTTGGGACATAGAGCCGTACCGCAAATTCCCGGTCGAAGGTCTGCCCGTTGATAATCTCCCCGTCGTTCAGACGCACGGTATTGGCGGCAGTGGCGTCGGTCAGGTTGTCGGCGCTGGTACGGTAAAAAGCTACGGTGTACTGGGCGTTGTCGGCGGTCAGCTGGTCGTTGGTGGCCAGCACGTAATAATAGGTAAGAATGTCGCCGGGCAGGTTGTCGATGGTGTCTTTGTAGGCACCGCTGCTATCCAGAACAAAGAGATACGGGTTGGCGCGGGCGGCCTGCAGTACGGCGTTCATGTCGGTGGTGTCCGCTACGTCCCAGCCGGCGATGGGATCACCGGATACGGGATACCACTGGCTTTGGGTGCTGCTGCCGTCCCCGGCGGCGTCCTGCCGCTTGAGTACCACCGCAAAATAGGTGCCGGAGTCTGCGGCGTACCGGTTGCCCTGCAGGTCCTCCAGGGTCTCGGGCAGGGTAACGGTGACGGTGGGGCTGGCGTAGGCGCCGGTGTCCCACGGGTTGGCCGAAAGCAGAGTGGCCAGTTCAGGGTAATCGGCAGGAAAATACAGCTGCATGCTGCCTGGCGGCCGGTATCCTTCCGGAACGTTGACTTCCTGCAGCACAAACTTGCCGGTGTCATCGGGACCGCCGTACTCGTTTTTCAGGTTGTTCAGGCTCAGCAGGGTACCGTCGGGATTCTGGAACACAAAGGTGCCGTCCGCCCCGGTGGTACCGGTGGCAAT
>NZ_JACJKP010000334.1 GCF_016901605.1 Gemmiger formicilis | reverse complement strand
TTTGGGCCCGGAAAATCTGGATTTTCTGAAAATGTACCCGGTTTTTCGTATACATTTTTGGGCACAAAACGCCTCTTGCAAGCCTTATTTTTACCAAGAAAGGAAGCGTATTGTTATGGCAGAAAACCAGGTCCAAAACCCACAGACTGAAAAAGTAATTGCTCTTTCAGCCAGTCTGCTGGAACCCTTTCAGGGGCATCCCTTCCGGGTGGCCAGCGGCGAGGAGATGGAACAGCTCAAGGAAAGCGTCCGGGAGTACGGTGTACTCTCACCGCTGCTGGTTCGTCCCCGTGGGGATGGCCGCTACGAGATCGTCAGCGGCCACCGCCGCAAGGCCGCCTGCGAGGCCCTGGGCATCACCGAACTGCCGGTGCTGGTCCGGGATATGACCGATGACGAGGCGGTGATCCTGATGGTGGACAGCAACATCCAGCGGGAGCATATCCTGCCCAGCGAGAAGGCGTTTGCCTATAAGATGAAGATGGAAGCCATAAAACATCAGGGCAAAAGGCCCGAGCAGACTTCGGCCCAACTTGGGCCGAGGTTGAGCAGTGAAATAGTAGGACAAGCGGCTGGTGATAGCCGGAATCAAGTAAAGCGATATATCCGTCTGACCTATCTGATCCCCTCCATCCTTCAGATGGTGGACGATTACCAGATCGCCTTCAATCCGGCGGTGGAGATCTCCTACCTGACCGAGGAACACCAGCAGATGCTCAAGGAAGAGATGGACGCCTGTCAGGCCACTCCGTCCCTCACCCAGTCCCGTACCCTCAAACAGATGAGCCAGACGGGAACCCTGACCCGTGAATACCTGCATCACCTGCTCACCGAGGAAAAGCCCAACCAACGGCAGAAGTTCTTCCTCAATCAGGAGGACGTACAGCGGTATTTCCCCAAGCACTACACCCCGCAGCAGATGCAGCAGGTCATCATCCATCTGCTCCACACCTGGCAGCACAAACGCGGCTACAACAAGGACACACCGGAACGCTGAAGGAGGCACACC
>NZ_JACJKP010000333.1 GCF_016901605.1 Gemmiger formicilis | reverse complement strand
GGTGTGCCTCCTTCAGCGTTCCGGTGTGTCCTTGTTGTAGCCGCGTTTGTGCTGCCAGGTGTGGAGCAGATGGATGATGACCTGCTGCATCTGCTGCGGGGTGTAGTGCTTGGGAAAATATCGCTGCACGTCCTCCTGATTGAGGAAGAACTTCTGCCGCTGGTTGGGCTTTTCCTCGGTGAGTAGGTGATGCAGGTATTCACGGGTCAGCGTTCCCGCCTGGCTCATCTGTTTGAGGGTACGGGACTGGGTCAGGGACGGGGTGGCCTGACAGGCGTCCATCTCCTCTTTGAGCATCCTCTGGTGTTCCTCGGTCAGGTAGGAAATCTCCACCGCCGGATTGAAGGCGATTTGGTATTCGTCCACCATCTGGAGGATGGAAGGGATCAGGTGGGTCAGGCGGATGTAACGCTGGACGGTGCGGCCACTTTCATTTACAGCTTGACCAATTATATCTGCCGACTCAATATTCCCGACAACTTGTCGGGAATTCTTGTTTGGCCGACCGGCCTGCCTTCTGATCGCTTCCATCTTCATCTTATAGGCAAACGCCTTCTCGCTGGGCAGGATATGCTCCCGCTGGATGTTGCTGTCCACCATCAGGATCACCGCCTCATCGTCGGTCATTTCCCGGACCAGTACCGGCAGTTCGGTGATGCCCAGGGCCTCGCAGGCGGCCTTGCGGCGGTGTCCGCTGACGATCTCGTAGCGACCATCCCCACGGGGGCGGACCAGCAGCGGCGAGAGAACACCGTACTCCCGGATGCTTTCCTTGAGTTGTTCCATTTCCTCGCCGCTGGCCACCCGGAAGGGATGCCCCTGAAATGGTTCCAGCAGACTGGCTGAAAGAGCGATTACTTTTTCAGCCTGTGGGTTTTGGGCTTGGTTTTCTGCCATGACAATACGCTTCCTTTCTTGGTAAAAATAAGGCTTGCAAGAGGCGTTTTGTGCCCAAAAATGTATACGAAAAACCGGGTACATTTTCAGAAAATCCAGATTTTCCGGGCCCAAA
>NZ_JACJKP010000332.1 GCF_016901605.1 Gemmiger formicilis | reverse complement strand
CTGAGAGGTAAGCTGCGGCACCTTGCCGTCATCTGTTTTCAGCGTGGCAATCGTTCCGCCGGTCGCCAACATCAAAATACGTTTCATCGTGGTCTTCCTTCTTATCAATTCAGCGCAGCACCATAAAGCACCGCACAAAAATATCCTGCCCGCAGCAAGGGGCAGGATATTTTGTTTTTCGGTTTTAGTAAGTAGTGATCGTGGTACCGGGATAATAGTGCAGCAGAATATCCTGGTAACCCCAGCCATTCTGCGCATATCCGATGGCGCCCCACTGGCTCATACCACAGCCATGGCCATAGCCGTACACATCAAAAATGAAGCAATCCAGGTTGGCATCAAAGGTGAAGGTAAAGCACTGGCTGCGCAGGCTGCGGCCGTCAACGCTCTGCCGTGCCAGCAGATTTTCACGGAACCAGCGTCCGCTGACTGTGACACAGTTACCGTCCGGTCCCACCTGAATCTTGGAAACCCAGCCATACTGGTTGGTGGAAATGATCTTGAACCAGTTGTTGGGGTCAACGTCGGTAAGATCGATCTCCAATTCCGACTTGATGCGGTCCAGCAGGGTCTGACGGGAGAAACGTGCCGTACCGCTGCTGTTGCCGTTGGTATTCCAGTTGGTAGCCACCGACTGGTCGTAGGGGCTGTCCACCGCCTGCAGCCAGGGACGGTCATTGCCCCAAACATCCGCTGCCGAAGCAGTACCGGTACTGGCAGAGGCAAAGTACGGTGTAAAGCAGACCTGGCCGTTGTAGGTCACCAGAACATGAGCCACTTCCTGCGCGGCTGCCAGCGCCGCAGCGCCGGGCGTTGTGCCGGAAACGGCCGGGTAGCCCGACTGACTGAGAATCCAGCAATGGGTGGCCACACACTGGGCCTTATAGGCTTCCGCCGGGGCGTTGGGGCCAAGCTCATTCTGAGCCACCATGGCCAGGCACTGGACCAGATCCATAGTCTGTGCCGTGCCGTTCATGGTCACGTTGATGGTTTCACCGCCGGACGGCGTCTCCGAAGAGCCGGAATCCGAAGAACCGGAATCCGAACCAGCAGACTCCGAATTGCCGGAATCCGAT
>NZ_JACJKP010000331.1 GCF_016901605.1 Gemmiger formicilis | reverse complement strand
CCATACCGAAACGTTACCGGTAAAAATTGTATCAGTCTTTTCCCGTTATGTTGTATCCATGAAGGAGGTACAAAACAATGGCAATCAAGAAAAGGGAACTGAGCGGTACCCCACAGCAAGAACCCCGTTCCTATGAAACAGAGCATGCGCAACTGGCGCGGCGCGCGGCTGCCGAGGGAATCGTGCTGCTGAAAACGAAAATGGGCTGCTCCCGCTGGCAAAGGGGAGCAAACTGGCACTGTTTGGCGCCGGTGCAGGTCGTACGGTCAAAGGTGGTACTGGAAGCGGCGATGTGAACGAGCGGGCCAGTGTTTCTGTTTTTCAGGGCCTGACCGATGCGGGATTTGAAATTATCACAAAGGGTTGGATTGAGGATTACGACCGGCGGTACCGGCAGGCCCGTCAGGACTGGAAAGAGGCAATCCTGACTTGCCAGAAAGAACTGGAGCAGAAGGGCGGGTTGAATGCCTTTTTTGAGGCCTATTCCACCCATCAGTTTGCCATGCCGGCCGGTGCGCCTGTCTGCAAAACCGAAGCGGATGTGGCGGTATACTGCGTTGCCCGTGTGGCTGGTGAAAACGCCGACCGCTTTGCAGCGGCGGGGGATTACGCGCTCAGCGATACAGAACGGGAACAGCTGAAAACCCTGGGGGTCTGTACGAACATGTGGTAGTGCTGATCAATGCCGGCGGTGTTGTAGATCTTGCTTTTCTGGAAGAACTCCCGCATATGCAGGCAGCGCTGGTGATTTCGCAGCCGGGTATGGAGGGCGGACACGCGGTGGCGGATGTGCTCAGCGGTGCGGTCAATCCCAGCGGCAAGCTGACCGATACCTGGGCTGATCACTATGAAGATTACCCCAATACTACAACCTTCTCCCATAACAATGGCAATGTGGAAAAAGAGCTGTATGAAGAAGGAATCTATGTAGGGTACCGCTATTTCGACAGTTTCCGGGTGCCGGTCCGGTATGGTTTTGGTTTTGGCTTAAGTTACACCACGTTCCGGGTGGAAACCACGGATATTTGCACGGCGGCAGATGGCGGCGTCACGGTACAGGCAGCTGTCACCAACACCGGC
>NZ_JACJKP010000034.1 GCF_016901605.1 Gemmiger formicilis | reverse complement strand
GCTCATCTCCTCCGGTCTGGTGCCCCAGGGCCTTACCGGCACTGCGCTGACCCAGGCGGCGTTCAGCCAGTCTTTCGGCAGCTTTGGCCCCATCTTTATTGCCATTCCTTTCCGTTCTTTCTATACAGCAGATGCCCCGCACCCGGAAATCCGGATGCGGGGCATCTGCCGTTTTGGGGAGACTTTACTTTTTCTGGCCGCGATCGATAGCTGCCACCACACCCGACAGCGCCAGCAGCGCCAACAGGTTGGGAACCGCCATCAGGCCATTGAAGAAGTCGGCCATCGCCCAGACCAGATCCACCTTGAGGGTGGAACCTACCAGGATGAACACGACCACAATCACACTGTACAACGGCAGGGCTTTTTCACCAAACAGCGCCTTGAAGTTGGTATGCCCGAAGAAATACCAGCCGATGATGGTGGAGAAGGCGAAGAAGAACATGCAGATGGCAATAAAGATGGGGCCAAAGCTGCCGAAAGACTGGCTGAACGCCGCCTGGGTCAGCGCAGTGCCGGTAAGGCCCTGGGGCACCAGACCGGAGGAGATGAGCACCAGACCGGTGAAGGTAAGTACCACAAAAGTGTCGATAAAGACGCCCAGAATGGCCACCGCGCCCTGGTCCTGGGGCTGTTTGACCTTGGCCAGCGCATGGGCATGGGGCGTAGAACCCAAACCGGCCTCGTTGGAGAAAAGGCCGCGGGCCACACCGAACCGCATGGCCTGCTGCACCGTAACGCCCGCCACGCCGCCGGCCATAGCCTGGGGATCAAACGCCAGCACAAAGATCTGGGCAAAAGTATCCGGCAGCGCCTTGGCGTTCATGATCAGAATGATCATGCAGCCCAGGATGTAAAAAGCCGCCATGATGGGTACGATTTTTTCGGTCACCGAGGCAATGCGCTGCACACCGCCCAGGAAGATGAACGCCGCAATGGCTGCCACCACAATGCCCACCAGCAGGCGGTTGACGCCGAACGCGTTGGCGAATGCGTCACCGATGGAGTTGGACTGCACCATGTTGCCCATAAAGCCCAGGGCCAGGATGATCAGCACCGAGAAGATGCCCGCCAGAATCTGGCCAAAACGGCCTTTGAACGCCGCCCGGATGTAGTAGGCCGGACCACCGGTGACCCGGCCGTTTTCCACCGTCTTGTAATGCTGGGCCAGCACCGCCTCGGCGTAGATGGTGGCCATGCCGAAGAAGGCCGACACCCACACCCAGAACAGGGCGCCGGGGCCGCCGCTGACCACGGCGGTGGCACAGCCGGTGATGTTGCCGGTGCCCACCTGGGCCGCAATGGCGGTGGTCAACGCCTGGAAAGAGCTCATACCGTCATGACCGGCCTTTTTGCCCCGCAGGGTAAAGCCGCCGAACACACGGCGGAAGCCCTCGCCAAAGCGGCGCAGCTGCACACCCCGCAGCCGGATGGTAAAAAAGATGCCGGTGCCGACCAGCAGAAACAGCAGCAGATAATTCCACAAAATATTGCTGGCCTGTTCAACCAGCGAAGTAAAAAATGCCATGATTGTCCCCCTCAGATTTTTTCCATTCCAAACCTTTCCCCTGCCGGCCGCCCGGCAGACAACGTAACTACTATACTATGCTTTTTCTGTAAAGTCAAGTGTATTTGTACTGCGCACACCTTTAGCTATAAAAAGGGACCGGGTGAACCCCGGCCCCTGCAAGATTCCCAAAAGTATCTCCGCCCGCATCGGCAATCCGGCGCAGGCAGACCCTTTGTGCGGCCACAGCGCGGAACGGGGGCAACAGGTCAACGCGCCCGCATTCCATGGATGTATTTGCGGTCCAGACCGTACTGCACCGCGGCATTCAGCACCACCCACATCAAAAACACCTCAATGGGCAGCATGATGGTGTTTTTCACCAGACCGCTGGCGGCATAGTAGATATAGCCCTTGCCGTAGAGCATGGCCTTCCACACGCTGCCCAGCAGCACATTGCTGCCGTAGTTGATAATGATGCGGGTCAGGATAATACGCCACACCGTGGGTTTGCGGCGGTACAGCATGACGCCGTAGATCAGCCCCGACAGCATGGCAGTGATCATGAAACCGGGGAAATACGGCTCGCCGTAGCTGGAGATCAAAAAGCCTACCGAGTCAATGACCGCACCGGTCATCATGCCTACCAGGGGCCCATAGCACATGCACCCCAGGGACACCGCCAGAAAACTGAAATAGATTTTCAGGCTGGGGCCCAGCAGGTAGATGGGCATGGTTTCCAGCACCATGGCCATGGCACAGACCAGCCCCGAAAAAGCCAGCACCCTCACATTGCGGAACTCGGCCCGGGCGGCGCGCCAGTAGGCGGCGGAAAAAACGGACAATGTCTGATCTTGCATACAAAAATACCTCCTCATTCGTGCATTGCTGCACAAAGGAGGAGGCAAAAAGCGGGCGTGGACACACTTGTACCACACCCGCCGTTGCGCACCGTCATGCAGCAGCGGGATGCGGGATGCGCACCGCGGACCTTCCGGTCACTTCGTCCTGCCACAACTCCCCGTTGGTCAGGCACTTCGGGGGCGGTTCCCCCACGCGCGAATCCCTACTCTGCAATGGATCATACTACGCCATTATAGGCCGCATCTTCCCGGAATGCAACCCTTTTGGCGAAATTTTGCGCTTTTTTGCGGATTATTCCCCGCTGGCACCGTAGTTGGCCAGCACCCGGGCGCTGGGGTCCTGCACATCGCAGCCCGGCCACGCCTTGTTGGGCATCCAGTAATCCACGATCATCTCGGCCTGGCCGGGATAGTATTTTTCAAAAATTTCCCGGTAGAGCAGGCTTTCTTTGGTAAAGGGGCGGGCATAGGTGTAGCGGCCCGCACGCTCGGCAAATTCCCGGTCGGTGTATCTTTCCTCGGCGTATTCTTTCAAATCGTCCACCATGGAGTGGCCCACCGCATCGCTGAAAGCTGCCTTCTCCCGCCAGAGAATCCCCTCCGGCAGCCAGTCCCCTTCAAAGGCTTTGCGCAGCAGGTACTTGCCCTTGCCGTAGGTGTTCAGCTTTTTGGCCGGGTCAATGGCCATGACATATTTGACGAAATCCAGGTCCCCGAAAGGCACCCGGGCTTCCAGGCTGTTCACGCTGATGGAACGGTCCGCCCGCAGCACATCGTACATATACAGTTCCCGGATGCGTTTCTGGCTTTCCGCCTGGAAGGCGGCCGAACTGGGCGCAAAGTCGGTGTATTTGTACCCGAACAGCTCATCGGAGATTTCCCCCGTAAGCAGAACCCGGATATCGGTATGCTCATGGATATACTTGCAGACCAGGTACATCCCCACCGAAGCCCGGATGGTGGTGATATCCCAGGTGCCCAGCATGGCAATCACATCTTCCAGGGCATCCAGCACGATCTGTTTGTTGATGATGACCTCGGTGTGGTCGGCATGCAGATAATCCGCCACCTGTTTGGCATATTTCAGGTCGATGGCGTCCTCGCTCATGCCGATGGCAAAGGTACGGATGGGTCTGCCCAGCTTTTTGGCCGCAATGGCACAGACCAGGCTGGAGTCCAGCCCGCCGGAAAGCAGAAATCCCACCGGGGTATCGGCATCCAGGCGCTTGTCCACACCGGCCACCAGTTTTTCCTGGATGTTCTGCAGGATCACCGGCAGTTCGTCCTGGGAATAGGCCGGGGTATCGGCAATATCGCAGTAGCGCACAAACTGGCCGTTGCAGTAATAGCTGCCGATGGGGAACGGGTAGATCTTTTTGCACAGCCCCACCAGGTTTTTGGCCTCCGAGGCAAAAGCGATGCAGCCGGAATCACTGTACCCGTAGAACAGCGGCCGGATGCCGATGGGGTCCCGGGCCGCAATGAGCAGCTTTTTGCGGCTGTCATACAAAATCATGGCGAACTCGGCGTCCAGGTGCTTGAACATATCCAGCCCGTACTTGTAGTACAGCGGCAGGATGATCTCACAGTCGGAATCCGACTGGAAGGTGTAGCCCTCCGCTTCCAGCTCTTTTTTGACCGGGCGGAAACCGTACAGCTCGCCGTTGCAAGCCACACAGTCCGTTCCCCGGAAGAAGGGCTGCATGCCCTCGGGGGTCAGGCCCATAATGGCCAGACGGCCGAATCCCAGCAGACCGAACTCGGTCTCGCAGACCCGCTGGTCGTCCGGCCCGCGGGAGGTGGTGCGCAGCAGATACTCGGTGAAAGTTTCTTTGGGCAGGTCATGCCCGGCGTAACCCATGATACAGCACATTTTTGGTGACACTCCTTACTTTCTTACAACCGTTTTCCCCGAGTGGCAAATAAAAAAAGACAGCCCGCTCGCCCTTTGTATAGGACGAGTTGCTGTCTTGAACCCGCGGTGCCACCTATTTTACCGCAGCCGAAACAACGGCATACGGTCACTCTTTTCCGTACACGTTCACCTTTGAAACGCTGCC
Source organism: Gemmiger formicilis (assembly GCF_016901605.1). Taxonomy (GTDB): domain Bacteria; phylum Bacillota; class Clostridia; order Oscillospirales; family Ruminococcaceae; genus Gemmiger; species Gemmiger formicilis_B. The sequence continues at coordinate 15,312 of NZ_JACJKP010000034.1, read as the reverse complement.
GCTGTAACGCACGGCCTGCGGCGCCCCTACTGCCCCGCCAACGGGAGGTTCAGGTTGCAGCTCCCGGGTGTTCTTTCGCGCCCCGTCCCCGTCCCGGCTCGCAGCAAATGCCGGGCTCTCTGTGCGGATCTTGGGCGGTACTTTTCCCGATCAACGCTTTTAACAGCTAAAGCATAGCACCATCGGCCCCGCTCTGTCAAGATTTTTTTGCAGAAAGACAGCGCTTTTTCTCCCAAAATCTACCGTTTTTATAGAGATTGTACTTGTACTTTGTCAACGTTCATGGTATAGTATTATTTTGGTGGGGCGTGGCAATACTTTCCACAGCCCCAACCCGAAAAAAGGAGCTTCTTTACCATGCTAGAATTGCGTAACGTCGGCTACGAAACCGACGACAATAAAGAGATCCTGCACGATGTAAACCTTACCGTACAGGAGCGTTTTGTGGCCATTACCGGCCCCAACGGCGGCGGCAAATCCACCCTGGCCAAGGTGATTGCCGGTATCTACCAGCCCACCAGCGGCCAGATCCTGCTGGACGGCGTGGACATTACCCACATGTCCATCACCGACCGCGCCAACCTGGGCATGAGCTATGCTTTCCAGCAGCCGGTGCGGTTCAAAGGGCTGCGGGTCAAAGACCTGCTCAGCCTGGCCGCCGGCAAGAACACCAGCGTTACCGAGGCCTGCAACTACCTGAGCGAGGTAGGTCTGTGCGCCCGTGACTATATCGACCGCGAGATCAATGCCAGCCTTTCGGGCGGCGAGCTCAAGCGCATCGAGATCGCCATGGTGCTGGCCCGCGGCACCAAGCTTTCCATCTTTGACGAACCGGAAGCCGGCATTGACCTGTGGAGCTTCCAGAACCTGATCCGTGTGTTCGAAAAGATGTACGAGCAGACCCGCGGCAGCATCCTGATCATCAGCCATCAGGAGCGCATCCTGAACATTGCCGACAAGATCGTGGTCATCAAGAACGGTCAGGTGGAGAAAGTGGGCGCCCGCAGCGAGATCCTGCCCGCCCTGCTGGGCAGCGCCGATGCTTCCAGCCCGGCCTGCAGCATTCTGACCGATAAAGTAGAGGGGGTGCGCAGCTGATGGACGCCATTGAGATGAACCTGCTGAAAGAGGTTGCCGAACTGGACAGCCTGCCGGTGGGAGCTTACAACATCCGCGCCAACGGCGAACTGGCGGGCCGCAACACCACCGCCAACATCGATATCGTCACCAAGACCGACAAACCGGGCATCGACATTTACATCCGCCCCTTCACCAAGAACGAGAGCGTACACATTCCGGTAATCCTGAGCCAGACCGGCCTGAAGGACCTGGTGTACAACGACTTCCACATCGGGGAAGGCGCCGACGTGACCATCATTGCCGGCTGCGGCATCCATAACTGCGGCGGCGGCAATGCCGAGCATGACGGCATCCACACCTTCTGGCTGGCCAAAAACGCCAAGCTGCGCTATGTGGAAAAGCACTACGGCGAGGGTGACGGCCGCGGCAAGCAGATCATGAACCCCACCACCATCGTTCACCTGGCCGAAGGCGCCGAGATGGAGATGGAAACCACCCAGATTGCCGGTGTGGACGATACCATCCGCAAGACCGGCGGTGATCTGGCTGCCGGTGCCAGCCTGGTGGTCAAGGAAAAGATCATGACCACCGGCGACCAGCGCGCCGTTACCGACTTCAATGTGGACCTGAACGGCGAAGGCTGCTCGGCCAATATTGTTTCCCGCAGCGTGGCCAAGGATGTGAGCAAGCAGGAGTTTATCAGCCACATCAACGGCAACTGCGCCTGCGCCGGTCACTCCGAGTGCGACGCCATCATCATGGACCATGCGTCGGTCATTGCCAGCCCGGCCCTGACCGCCAACAGCGTGGACGCCAGCTTGATCCACGAAGCTGCCATCGGCAAAATTGCCGGTGAACAGCTGATCAAGCTGATGACCCTGGGCCTGACCGAAAAAGAGGCCGAGGACCAGATCGTCAACGGCTTCCTGAAATAAGCAACCGCAAAAAACCCCGCTGCAGCCTTTGGCTGCAGCGGGGTTTTTGTTTGTTCAGGATACAGTTTCTTTCGCCGGTTGTTCCGCGTCGGGCAGCGGGTTGCCCTCGCCGTCAATGCCGCGGCGCTCCAGCAGGAAATGCACGATCTCCTGCAACAGGCCGTACAGGGTGGCAAAAAGCGGTACGCCTACCACCATGCCCACCAGGCCGAACAGGTCGCCGCCCACCACGATGGAGAACAGCACCCACAGCGAGGAGATGCCGATGGACTGGCCCAGGATCTTGGGACCGATAAAGTTGCCGTCCAGCTGCTGGATGAAGAGGATGAGTACGGCAAAAATCAATGCCTGCACGGGGTCCACCAGCAACAGGATGAAGATGCTGGGAATGGCGCCGATGAAGGGGCCGAACACCGGGATGATGTTGGTAATGCCCACAAAGACGCTGACCAGCAGTGCAAAGTCCAGCCGGAGGATGGACATCAGTACAAAGGTAAGTACGCCGATGATGGCAGAATCGATGATCTTGCCCACAAAAAAGCCGGTGAAGTTCTCATTGGCGTAGTGGCAGACCCGCAGGGTGTTGCGGGCCACCGGTTCCGGCAAAAACGCGTGTACCAGCGTTTTGAGCTGGTGGATGAGTTTATCCTTGCCGGACAGCATATAAATGCTGGAAGCCACCGCCGTGAACACCGCCACAAAGTTGGACGCCACACTGCCGATGGTGCTGACGATCTGCGGCATGGCGCTGGTGGCCACCGCATACAGTTCCTTCATCATCGTTTCGGAATCGTCCAGAATTCGCACAAAGCGGTCCACGGGCAGGCCGTAGTGTTCCTGAATATACAGCAGGGTCTCCTGCATACTTTCCACATAGCCGGGCAGGCTGTTGAACAGAATGGCAATGCTGTTGATGATCTGGGGAATGACCAGCCAGGCCAGCAGCACCAGCAGCAAAATGGCCACCGCGTAGGACATGAGAATGGCTACCCAACGCAGCCGCGGCACCTCGTGCAAGAACGACTGATGGAAATATTTGACCATCGGGTTGAGCACAAAGGCGATGACCACGCCGCCCGCAAAGGGCGAAAGGATCCCCAGCAGAGCGTAAAAACCGCCCATAAAATAGCCCAGGTTGCTTAAAAACAGATAGAATGCAATGCTTGCAAAAATCAGGCACATCCATTCCAGTATGGAATCGGGTCTTTTTTCAAAAAAATGCTTTCCCTTCACCGTATATGTTTCCCTTTCCTGGCAAATCTGCCCCTTTTATTGTACCGGGCGGTATCCGTCAACACAAGGGGGGCAAGTTGTTAATTTTTTGTGTCCGGCGGGTTGAGCGGCCGCCCTTCCTCGTCAATGCCGCGGGCCGTCAGCTCGGCGCCCACCGCCTGCTTGATGAGGGTAACGATCACCGCCAGGGTGGGCACGCCGATGACCATGCCGGGAATGCCGAACAGGTTGCCGCCCACAATGATGGCCATAAGAACCCCCAGGCCCGGCAGACCGGTAGCCCCGCCAATGATGCGCGGCGCAATAAAGTTACCGTCCACCTGCTGGACCACCAGAATGATCAGCACAAACTCCACTGCCTGCAGCGGGGATTCCAGCAGCAGAATGATGGTGCCGGGCACAGCCCCGATAAAGGGTCCCAGCACCGGGATGATGTTGGTAACGCCCACCAGCACCGCGATCAGCGGCGCATAGTCCAGCCGGAACAGCGACATGAGCACAAAGGTTTCCACACCCACCAGCAGGGCATCCATCAGCTGGCCGCCGATGTATCCGCTGAAAGTCCGGTTGGCCATGGTGCAGACAGAGAACACACTGCCTGCCTGTTTGGGCGGCAGCGCGGCCCGCAGGCAGGTGCGGGCCGCCCGCAGCAGCAGGTCCTTGTCGCCCAGCAGATAGATGCTGACGGCCAGGGTCACAAAGCTGTCCATGGCGGCGCCGGCCACACCGGCGGCTGCGTCGGCCGCCGCCTGGGCCGCCTGCCCGGAGATGGACTTAAACCATTCCTGCAGGTTATCGGTCAGTTGCTGCACATACAGTTCCAGAGTAGCCGTATCGATTCCGAAGGTCTGCTGCACCCAGGTCAGGGTGTTCTGGATATCCTCCTCATAGGTACTCAGGCTGGCCACGAAGGAACTGATGCTGGCGGCCAGCTGGGGCACCACCAGTGAAAGCAGCAGCGCCACCACGCCGAACAGCAGGATATAACTCAGTACGACGGCGACACCGCGCTTGCCGTGGAAAAGTTTTTCGGCAAAAAAGCGGGTGGGAATATCCAGCACGTAGGCCAGCACAATGCCCCAGGCGAAGGGACTCAGGATATTGAAAAATTTCCCCAGCCCGCCCGCCAGGGTGGGCAGCTGCCACGCCAACCCAAAAATCAAGGCTACCCCCAGCGCCAGCCGGAGAAAATCCCCGGTGGTGCGGGGTACACGGTCCAACCATTTCTTCAAAGTACGTTCTCCTTTTTCAAGGACCCGGTACAGGTCCGGTCACGGCCGGCGGTACATGACCCCGGCCCACAGCAACAGCAGCAGCGGGAACCCCACCCTGCCGTAATTCACAGCCCACACGCCCCGTGCGGCGATCCCCCGGGCAACCTCGGGCAGCCCGGTCAGCAGCGCCAGAGCGGCAAAAATTGCCACCGCCAGCCAGATTTTTTTGCGGGCATTCATAACCGCACCTCCCGTTCTTCTGTTCCGGGTCCCGCCCGGGGGCTGTGCCGCCATTATACCATATACCATTAGAATATGCCACCGCCGGGGGTGTTCCATGCAGGATTTTACAAAAGGAAAAGCCCGCACCAAAACAGTGCGGGCCTTTGCGGCATCAGTGATTCTTATAGTAGTTGATCAGGCAGCCGTCCGCCAGGATCTGGCGCTCGGCATCGGTCATGGCGCCCAGCCGCACCGTGAATTTGGTGGTGCTGCCGTCGGCCTTGACCGCCACAGCCTCCATCTGGTCGGCCGCTTCCAGCAATGCCTTGCGCACACCGGGCAGGAACACATAGTCCCCGTTGGCCAGCACCTTGGGGGTGTCGGTCAGGAAGGGCAGCATACCCCAGTTGATGCAGTTGGAGCGGTAACGCTTGGTGGCGTACTCACAGGCAAAGTTGGCCGCACCGCCCAGCACGCGCTGGCAGCTTGCCGCCTGCTCGCGGGCGGAACCGTCGCCGGGTTTGTTGGCAAAGATGGCCGAACCGATGTTGGTAGCCGCCGCATCGGGATGGTAGCCGGCCTTTTCCAGCGCGGCATACACGGCCTGCACTTCCGCCGGCATCTGACCGGCACGGCGGGCCTCATCCAGGGCGTGAACGGCCTTGGCGTTCGGCACATAGGCCGGGTCCTTGCGGGAGAGGGTGAATTCCGCCAGCCGTAGCGGGTTGGAGCGGAAGGAGGAAGTTTCGCCCGAGGGAATCAGTTCATCGGTGGTGGTGACGGGGTCGGTGATGTAGCTGACCACCTTTACCAGCAGATCCTCGGTCAGGGCGGGCTGTTCCGGCCAGTCCTTGATGTTGGGGCCGAATTTCAGGGCATAATCCGGTTCGGGATGGCCCCAGCCGTTGTAGACGCGCTTGTCATAAACGCCCTGGTCGAAGTGATATTCGGGGGCGGTGTACTCGGTGTCGCAGACCTCGCTGGCGGCGGTGAGGTAACCGCCGTTGGCGGCGGTAGCCGCGATGGAACGGGCGTCCATCAGAGCCACGGCGCTGATCTGGCCTTCGCCGGGCTTGGAGCCTTCCCGGTTGGGGAAGTTGCGGGTGGTGTGGCGGATGCTGAACTCGCCGTTGGCAGGGGTGTCGCCGGCGCCGAAGCAGGGGCCGCAGAAGCACTCCCGGAAGATGCCGCCCGCCGAAACAATATCGGCCACGGCGCCATTCTTGACCAGTTCCAGGTAGGTGGGCATGCTGTCGGGGTAGACGCTGAACTTGAAGGCACCGTTGCCGCAGTTCTGGCCCCGCAGGATATCGGCCACCGCACAGATGTTCTCATAGGTACCGCCGGAGCAGCCGGCCACCACGCCCTGCTCCACATAGATGCGGCCGTCGGCGGTGATCTTGCTGACCAGGTCCATCTGGACCTTGCCGCCCAGCTGCTTGTTGGCCTGTTCCTGGGCCGCGGCCAGAATCTCCCGGGCGTTGGCCTTCAGTTCCCGGATGGGGTAGGCATAGCTGGGATGCATGGGCAGGGCGATCATGCACTCCACGGTGGAAAGATCCAGCTCGATGACGCCGTCATAGTAAGCCACATCGGCGGGTTTCAGTTCCTTGTAGGCTTCGGGGCGGCCGTGCCGGACGAAATACTGTTCGGTGACGGCGTCGGTCTGCCAGATGGAGGACCAGCAGGTGGTCTCGGTGGTCATGACGTCGATGCCGTTGCGGTAATCCGCCGACAGATTGGCCACGCCGGGGCCGATGAACTCCATGACCTTGTTCTTCACATAGCCGTTGGCGTAGGTGGCGCCCACCAGCGCCAGGGCCACGTCGTGGGGGCCTACACCGGGGTGGGGCTTGCCGGTCAGGTAGATGGCCACCACACCGGGGTAAGCCATATCGTAGGTACGGCCCACCAGCTGCTTGGCCAGCTCGCCGCCGCCCTCACCCACGGCCATGGTGCCCAGGGCACCGTACCGGGTGTGGGAGTCGGACCCCAGGATCATCCGTCCGCAGCCGGACATCATCTCCCGGTTATAGCTGTGGATCACAGCCATGTTCGGCGGAACGTAAATGCCGCCGTATTTGTGGGCGGCGGAAAGTGCAAACTGGTGGTCGTCCTCGTTGATGGTGCCGCCCACCGCGCACAGGGAGTTGTGGCAGTTAGTCATAACATACGGCAGGGGGAATTTCTCCATGCCGGAAGCACGGGCCGTCTGGATAATGCCCACGTAGGTGATGTCATGGCTGGTCATGGAATCAAATTTCATGCGCAGGTTGTCCATATCACCGCTGGTGTTGTGGGCTTCCAGGATGGAGTAAGCGATGGTGCCGCGGCGTGCATCGGTCTGGGTAACGCCCGCGGGGGCTTCGGCCTGCAGGGCGCCGTTGACAAGGTACATGCCCTGGGGGTGCAGTTTCATGATGGATATTCCCTCCGTTTCCAGATGATCAGGCGGGGCGGCGGGTTCATAAACATACTGTGTTTTTCCCGCTGCGACGCCGTTAAAGCATGGTTTTTATACACAGTTACTTACTACAATATACCCGCTTTACGCCGGGTTGTCAACGCGGTTTTTTATGCAGAATCAGGTAAAGCGACCGTCAGCTTAATAAAATAAAGCACCTGCTTGGTTATTCTGTCAAAATTTTAAGTTTTTCTTGACGAAGCCGCCCGAGCATTATAGAATTATGCTATTCCCCCGGTGTGGCAGGGGCTATCCCCCGCCTGAGCGCCGCGAATAAATATACACACAAGAGAGGAGCACACCGATGTATTACCCGGACGTTCCGGCCCTGGAACCGGATGAACTGGAACTGCTTTGCCATGAGTATCTGGAGCATAACGCTCACCTGGACCCCCACCTGGCCGACCAGATGGGCGTCAAGCGCGGCCTGCGCAACCTGGACGGCACCGGTGTGCTGGCCGGCATCACCAATGTATCCAGCGTTATCGGCTATGACAAAACCCCCGAGGGCGCCATTGTGCCCATTCCGGGGCGGCTGGTCTACCGGGGCATCGACATTGATACCCTGGCCGCCGAAGCCGACAACCATGACCGCTTCCTGTTTGAGGAGGTCATCTGGCTGCTTTTGTTCGGTTCCCTGCCCGACCGGGAACAGCATGCCAAGTTCTGCAAGCTGCTGGAACATCACCGGGAACTGCCCCGGGGCTTTGCGGACGACATGATCCTGAACTCCCCCTCCCCCAACCTGATGAACAAGATGGCCCGCAGTGTGCTGGCCATGTACAGCTACGACGAACACGCCGAGGATTCCAGCCTGCCCAACATTCTGCGCCAGAGCATCAACCTGATTGCCGAACTGCCCACCATGATGGTGAACGCCTACCAGATCAAGCGCCGGGTGTATGACCGGTCCAGCATGTACTTCCACCTGCCCACCGAGGGCCAGAGCACCGCGGAACACATTCTGAGCACCTACCGCGCCGACCAGAAGTTCACCCATGAGGAAGCCCGTCTGCTGGACCTCTGCCTGATGGTCCACGCGGACCACGGCGGCGGCAACTGCTCCACCTTTACCTGCCGCGTGCTTTCCAGTTCCGGCACCGATACCTACGCGGCCATCTCGGCGGCCATCGGCGCCCTGAAAGGCCCCAAACACGGCGGCGCCAACCTGAAGGTCATGCACCAGCTGGACTATATTCTGGAAAACGTGGAAAATCCCGCCGACGACGATGAAGTGCGGGAGTTCCTGCGCAAGATCATCCGCAAGGAAGCCGGGGACGGCAGCGGCCTGATCTACGGCATGGGGCATGCGGTGTACACCGTCAGCGATCCCCGCGCCCAGATTTTGAAAAACCACGCCCGCCGCATGGCCTACGAGAAAGGCTACGACGAAGAATTCGAGATGCTGTGCAGCATTGAGCGGCTGGCGCCCCAGGTTTTTGCGGAGGAAAAGCACGGCCCCAAAAAGGTTTGCGCCAACGTGGACCTGTTCAGCGGCCTGATCTACCGGATGCTGGGTATCAGCGAGGATCTGTACACCCCGCTGTTCGCCATTGCCCGTGTACCGGGCTGGTGTGCCCACCGGGTGGAGGAAGTGGAGTTTGCCAACCGCATTATCCGCCCGGCCTACAAATATGTGGGCCAGCCCCAGCCTTACATCACCCTGGCAGACAGAAAATAACAGAAAAGCCGCCCCGATGGGGCGGCTTTTTTCGTTTATCCGTTTATGCAAAGACCATCTGCACCAGCACCATATACAAAGCGGTACCGGCGGCGATGCTCAGCAAGGTGTTTTTGCGCCAAAGCTGCAGGAGCACCACAGCGGTACCTGCCAGCAGTTCCGGCAACGCATGGGTGGGGCCCAGCGGGTCGGCCCCGCGCAGGCAGTAAACCACCAGCATGGCCATAATGGCACAGGGCAGCACCCGGGCCAAATAAAGGATATACCGGGGCGTAGGGCGCCCGCCCCCGAACACGACGAAGGGGGCAAACCGCAGCAGAATGGTAACGGCGGCAATGACCGCCACCAGGGCGGCGGCGTGCAGGTCAATGGCCGGCATGGGCATCTTCCTCCTTTTCCCTTGGCTGCAGGGTGCCCCGCAGCAGCGTAAGCACCAGGGTGATGCCCACCATGGCCGGGATCAGAAACCCATCTGCCCCGAACACCAGCAGACACACCAAAGATACCCCCAGCCCCACCAGTGCTGGGGTATGGTCGCGGCTGGCGCGCCACTGTTCGGTCATGACCACCAGAAACAGCGCCGTCATGGAAAAATCTATCCCGGTACTGTCAAAGGGCAGCAGCCCGCCTACCAGCGCCCCGGCTGCGCTGCCCGCCACCCAGTAAGCCTGGTTGAACAGCGACACCAAAAAGAAATACCGGTTCCGGTCCACACCGTCGGGCACTTCTCCGCTGCATACCAATGAGTAGGTTTCGTCGGTCAGTGCAAAGATCATATAGGGCTTGGCCGGGCCTGCGTTCCGGTAGCGCTCCACCATGGAGATTCCGTAAAACAGGTGCCGGGCGTTGACCGTCAGGGTCATGAGTGCAGCGGCGATCAGCGAAGCGCCGCCTGCCAGCAGGTCCACCCCCACATACTGCATGCTGCCCGCGTAGATCAGCAGGCTCATGGCCAGCGCCCAGCCCAGGCCGTACCCCTTGCTTTGCAGCAGTACCCCAAAGCCCAGCCCCAACACCAGATACCCCGCCATGACCGGCAGCGAACGAACAAAGGCATATTTGGCTGTTTTCACAATTTTCTGCACCCCTTTTTGGGTAAAATGCAACCTCATTATAGCACAACGGCCCGGAACTCTACAAGAGTTCCGGGCCTTGCTCCACAGGGAGGTGCGGGTGCCGTACACCGGCAGCCTCCCCCTCTACTTTGTCTGACTGGCTTGTTCGCTCTCCCACCGGGTGACCAGCGGGGTGGCTATGGCCGACAACGCTTCGCGTGCGGCGTTGATGGCCTGCACATCCGCCGGGGTGAGCTTTTCGGCTTTTTTGTGGCGGGTGACTTTTTCCAGATTGCGTTCGGCTTCCTTGATTTTGCCCTTGGTTTCGCGGTCCAGTTCCTTGCCCGCCTTGCTGCCCAGTGCCGTATTCACGCGGTACAGGGCGGCTTCGGCTGCATTGAGGGCTTCCAGCGCCGCTTTGCGCTCCTTGTCCTGCCCGGCAAACACCGCGGCATCCCGCATGGCGCGCTGGATCTCCTCCTCGCTGAGGTTGGAGGAACCGGTGATGGTAATGCCCTGCTGCTTGCCGGTATCCAGGTCCTTGGCGCTGACCTTGACGATGCCGTTGGCGTCGATGTCAAAGGTAACTTCGATCTTGGGCACACCCGCCCAGGCACGCTTGATGCCCCGCAGGGTAAAGGTACCCAGCAGCTTGTTGTCCCGGGCAAACTCCCGTTCGCCCTGCAGCACCTTGATCTCCACGGTGGACTGGAAGGGCGCCGCCGTGGTGAACACCTTGCTGAACCGGGTGGGAATGGTGGCGTTGCGCTCGATCAGATGGGTGGCCACACCGCCCACCGTTTCGATGGAAAGGGTCAGCGGCGTCACGTCCATCAGCAGCAGTTCCTGCCCGGCACCGGCCAGGGCCTGGCCGCCCAGGCGCCCCCCCTGAACGGCAGCCCCCAGGGCCACGCATTCATCCGGGTTCAACGTCCGGGAGGGTTCCAGCCCCACCATCCGCTGCACCTTGGCCTGCACGGCAGGGATCCGGGTGGACCCGCCCACCAGCAGCACCTGGTCCAGGTCGCTGGCGGTCAGGTGGGCGTCGCTGAGGGCATTGCGCACCGGCAGCGCCGTCCGTTCGATCAAATCGGCGCAAAGTTCCTCAAACTTGGCGCGGGTCAGTGTTTCCTGCAGATGGACCGGCCCCTGGGGCCCCACCGTCAGGAAGGGAAGGTTGATTTCGGTCTGGGTGGCGGCCGAAAGTTCCTTTTTCGCCTTTTCCGCTTCTTCCCGCAGGCGCTGCATGGCCACGCGGTCACCGGTCAGGTCGATACCGTAGGCGGTGCGGAAATTTTCCACCAGCCAGTCCACAATGCGGGCGTCAAAATCGTCGCCGCCCAGGTAGTTGTCGCCGCAGGTGGCCAGCACCTGCACAATGCCGTCCCCGATCTGAATAAGGGAAACGTCAAAGGTTCCGCCCCCCAGGTCATAGACCATGACTGTCTGGGCACGGCCGTTGTCCAGCCCGTAGGCCAGGGCCGCAGCGGTAGGTTCATTGATGATGCGCCGTACTTCCAGCCCGGCGATCCGCCCGGCGTCCTTGGTTGCCTGGCGCTGGGCATCGTTGAAATAGGCCGGCACCGTAATGACGGCTTCGGTGACCGGTTCCCCCAGGTAGGCCTCGGCATCGGCCTTGATCTTTTGCAAAATCAGAGCACTGATCTGCTGGGGGGCATAGCTTTTGCCGTCGATGGGAATACGCGTTTCACTGCCCATCTGCCGCTTGACGCTGCTGATGGTGCGCGGGGCGTTGGTGACAGCCTGCCGCTTGGCGGCATCCCCCACCAGCCGTTCCCCGGATTTGGTGAACGCCACCACCGACGGTGTGGTGCGCTGGCCCTCGGCATTGGGGATGACCACCGGCTTGCCGCCCTCGATAACGGCGGCACAGCTGTTGGTGGTACCCAAATCAATTCCGATGATCTTTGCCATAGTACGGTTGTCCTTTCAAAAAAGACCAGACAGAAACGCCAGCACCACACAAAACCGGCACACCGCCGCAAACAGCCGTTACGGCCCTGCCGCGGCTTGGTTTTCCATGGTACTGAGCAGGATTCCCTGTTGTGTTTTTATTGTAGCGCGCACACCGACAAAATGTGTTGCGATTTCGTAAATAAATTTTACAAATATTGCAACGAAGCGTCCAAACCTTGGCCCGCAAACGTTGACGCTGTGCCCCCGGCGTGTTATAGTTTTAGGTATATTGCAGCCCCAAGGGCGGGAAAGGAGCCACTTTTTATGGCACGCACAGCAACGGTAACACGCACCACCCGTGAAACGCAGATCACGCTGACGCTGAACCTGGACGGTACCGGCAAGACCGACCTGAACACCGGCATCGGCTTTTTTGACCACATGCTGGACGGTTTTGCCCGCCACGGCCTTTTTGACCTGGCGGTGGACTGCCACGGCGACCTGGAAGTGGACTGCCACCACACCATTGAGGATATCGGCATTGCGCTGGGCACCGCGCTGCGCCAGGCCCTGGGCGACAAAGCCGGGCTGGTACGGTACGGCAGCTGCCTGCTGCCCATGGACGAAACCCTGGCCCTGTGCGCCGTGGATCTGGGCGGGCGGCCCTACTTTGTGTACGACGCCCAGTTTGCCACCCCCGCCTGCGGCGGCATGGACACCCAGATGGCCCGTGAATTCTTTTACGCCGTATCCTATTCATCGGCCATGAACCTGCACCTGAAGGTGCTGTACGGAGAAAACGACCACCACAAACTGGAAGCGATGTTCAAGGCCTTTGCCAAGGCACTGGACGCCGCCACTCGCCTTGATGCCCGGATCGACGGGGTGCTTTCCACCAAAGGCACGCTGTGATCTGTCTGCATAGTATTTTTTACAATTCAGGGAGGTAAACGGGAAATGTACCAGGACATGATGGATACCATTGGTTTTGTGCAGAGCGCCGACCCGGAACTGGGCGCCGCCATGCAGCGGGAGCTGGTCCGCCAGCGCCAGAACATTGAGCTGATCGCCAGCGAGAACATTGTTTCGCCGGCCGTAATGGCAGCCATGGGCAGCGTACTGACCAACAAATACGCCGAAGGCTACCCCGGTCACCGCTACTACGGCGGCTGCCAGTATGTGGACGAGGTGGAGCAGCTGGCCATTGACCGCGCCTGCAAGCTGTTCGGCGCCAAATACGCCAACGTGCAGCCCCATTCCGGCGCCCAGGCCAACCTGGCCGTTTACTTTGCGCTGCTGGATGTGGGCGACACCGTCATGGGCATGGATCTGTCCCAGGGTGGGCATCTGACCCACGGTTCCCCTGTGAATATGAGCGGCAAAAACTACCACTTTGTTTCCTACGGTGTGGGCGAGGACGGCCGCATTGATTATGCCGCTTTGGCCAAGCAGGTGGCCAAGGTCCGGCCCAAGCTGCTGGTGGCCGGTGCTTCGGCCTATCCCCGTGCCATCGATTTTGAAAAACTGGCCGAGATCGCCCACGGCTACGGCGCCATGCTGATGGTGGATATGGCCCACATCGCCGGTCTGGTAGCGGGCGGCGCCCACCAGAACCCCGTGCCCTACGCCGATGTGGTGACCACCACCACCCACAAGACCCTGCGCGGTCCCCGCGGCGGCCTGATCCTGACCAACAACGAATACCTGATCAAACGGATCAATTCGGCCATCTTCCCCGGCACCCAGGGCGGCCCGCTGGAACACGTGATCGCCGCCAAGGCCGTCTGCTTTGGGGAAGCGCTGCAGCCTTCCTTTAAGGAATACGCCCGCAAGATCGTGGAAAATGCCGCCGCTCTGGCGGACGGCCTGACTGCCCGCGGGGTGAAGCTGGTATCCGGCGGCACCGACAACCACCTGCTGCTCATTGACCTGACCGATGAAAACTGCACCGGCAAGGAACTGGAGCACAACCTGGACGAGGTACACATTACCGCCAACAAGAACACCGTTCCCGGCGAAAAGCGCAGCCCCTTTGTGACCAGCGGCGTGCGGGTAGGCACCCCCGCCGTGACCACCCGCGGCATGGGCCCCGCCGAGATGAAGATCATCGCCGACTGCATTGCCGACTGCATCTTTGATTTTGAAGCCAAAAAGGAGGACATCGCCGCCCGCGTGGCCGAACTGTCCGCCCGCTTCCCGCTGTACGAATAACCGGTCCCCGGGCAAAAGGTCCGGGCCGTACCGCAGCCGCCCCGCCGGGGCGGCTGTATTTTTTTGCACACCGGGCGGCCTTTCGCCCGGTTTTTCCTTGCGTTTTGGGCAGGTTCAGGGTATACTATAGGCAGATACGTGTGCATTTTTGTGCAAAGTGCAACATAAAATGCCACATTTTGAATGTGAGGTGTATTAGAATATGGAACCAATGGTCATTACAATCGCGCGTGAGTATGCATCGGGCGGCAGCGAGATTGCCCAAGCGGTAGCGGACAAGCTGGGCATCCCCCTGTACAACAAGGAACTGATCACCCGGGCAGCCAAAAAGAGCGGCCTGACCGAGGAAGCCATTGCGGCCAGTGAGAATCAGCGCAGCGGCAGCCTGATCTACAGCCTGTACATGATGGGCAATACCATGCCGCTGGCCGACCAGGTCTATATCCTGCAGAGCAACGTGATCAAGGAACTTGCGGCGGAAGGTTCCTGTGTGATTCTGGGCCGCTGCGGCGACTATGTGCTGCGGGAACGCCCCAATGTGCTGAGCGTCTTTGTCTACGCTCCGCTGGAAGAGCGCATTCAGCGCGCCAAAACCCGGCCCGGCGCCAAGGATATGGCCGACCGTTTGTGGGAAGTACAGCTCTCCAAACATGACCGCGCCCGCGCCAGCTACTATAACTACTATACCGAAAACCGCTGGGGCGAAGCGAAAAACTACGATCTGTGCCTGAACGCGGCACTGGGCCTGGATACCTGTGCCGACCTGATCGTGAGCGCCGCCCGGGCCATGGAGGCTGCAAACAAGGCATGAGTACCACCGATTCCCATTCTGCCAGTCGCATGGGCACGGCCCCTATGGGGCCGCTGCTCTTTTCCCTGACGATTCCGATGATGGTATCGATGCTGTTCCAGGCGCTGTACAACGTGGTGGACAGCATCTTTGTCTCTTACATCAGCGAGGCGGCCCTCTCCGCCGTATCGCTGGCTTTTCCCATCCAGAACCTGATGATCGCTTTTGCGGTGGGTACCGGCGTAGGCGTCAACGCCTATGTATCCAAATCCCTGGGGGAAGGCAACCACGCGGAAGCCGACCAGGCTTCCGCCAACGGCCTGTTCCTGGCCCTGTGTACCTTTGTGGCGTTTTTCCTCTTCGGAGTGTTCGGGGTGGTGCCGTTCATGCACTCCCAGACTGAGGACCCCGTGATCCGGCAGTACGGTGTGGATTATCTTTCGGTGTGCTGCCTGTTCAGCCTCGGCTGCATGATCCAGTGCATGGTGGAAAAACTGCTCACCGCCACCG
>NZ_JACJKP010000330.1 GCF_016901605.1 Gemmiger formicilis | reverse complement strand
CGTGACAGAAAAAACATTGGTTATCGCAGTGTTGGAAACTTTTGATATCTCGCATATTTACGGTAAAATCTGCATTCCGTTTGACCAGTTTGACGAACTGAAAGTACAAAAAGGTTTACTGCCTTCCCAGCGGATCATCAAAGCGAAAAGCGGGAAAACCAAAATAAAATTGTCGCTGGTCAACAACAGCATCACCGCCAAAATCAAAGATCAAAAACAGGGGATGCTCGCGATTTGCGAGGTACTGGAGCGTTTAAAACACTGATTTTCATAAAAGCAAGAGAGAAAATGAACAATATAAATGAGAACCGAACAGACAAAAGAGTGCCCGGCGGCGAAAAAAGCAAGGCGGAGTTAAAATGGTTTGTTTTGTTCCTCGCCGTCATCTTTTTTCTGCCGATCACCATCCTCGCGGTGGTGGAATGGTTTACAAGCGCCGATGCCTTTGCCATCGGCATCACGGGGTTTATGCAAGCCGTCATTGTCTATGGCGGCTTGGGGCTGGTGGCGGTGATCATCGCCCTTGTCTTATTCATACTGCTGGTTCAGCCGGACGCAACGTTCCTGCAGAAGGTTGGCAGAACCGCAGGCATTCTGCTTTGCGTCGCCGCCGCTTTCTTCCTTGTCCGGCCGCTCGTTTTGGACATTCCCTACCTCAAGCGCCCGGAAGCAGCCTATTTGGAGCGGCTGGAGTTTGAATATTCGCGAGGGATCGGGGACTATGGTTCGGACGACTATTATCTGCGCGGCGTAGATATGACCGGAGAACGGCATTCCTTTGAAATCAGTGAAAAGAGGTACGAGGAAGGGCGCGCGCTGTGGGGCGAGAACGACTTTGCTCTGTTTGCGAAAGTCACCTACCTGCCGCACACCTCCACCTTGATAACGCTCGAATTTATGACAGAACTCGACGCGCCGGAGGCCGAATTGTACCCCACATCCCCCGAACTTTCGGATGATTGGGAAAGTTTTTCCATCCAGATCAATGACGCGGTGTATACGTTGCCGCTTCCCCTTGCGGATTTTCTTGACGACGGGTGGGTGATCTCCGCGGAGGATGCCGGGCTTTCTCTGCCCGGCGCGGAAGGC
>NZ_JACJKP010000329.1 GCF_016901605.1 Gemmiger formicilis | reverse complement strand
GCCTTCCGCGCCGGGCAGAGAAAGCCCGGCATCCTCCGCGGAGATCACCCACCCGTCGTCAAGAAAATCCGCAAGGGGAAGCGGCAACGTATACACCGCGTCATTGATCTGGATTGAAAAACTTTCCCAATCATTCGGGAGTTCAGGGGATGGTGGGTACAATTCTGCCCCTGACGCGTCGAGTTCTGTCATAAATTCGAGCGACATCAAGGTGGAGGTGTGCGGCAGGTAGGTGACTTTCGCAAACAGATTGTAGTCGTTCCCGCCCCACAGCGCGCGCCCTTCCTCGTACCTCTTTTCACTGATTTCAAAGGAATGCCGTTCGCCGGTCATATCTACGCCGCGCAGATAATAGTCGTCCGAACCATAGTCCCCGATCCCTCGCGAATATTCAAATTCCAGCCGCTCCAAATAGGCGGCTTCCGGGCGCTTGAGATAGGGGATGTCCAAAACGAGCGGCCGGACAAGGAAAAAGGCGACGGCGAGGCAAAGCAGAATGCCTGCGGTTCTGCCAACCTTTTGCAGGAACGTTGCGTCCGGCTGAATCAGCAGTATGAATAAGACAAGGGCGATGATCACCGCCACCAGCCCCAAGCCGCCATAGACAATGACGGCTTGCATAAACCCTGTGATGCCGATGGCAAAGGCATCGGCGCTTGTAAACCATTCCACCACCGCGAGGATGGTAATCGGCAGAAAAAAGATGACGGCAAGGAACAAAATAAACCATTTTAACTCCGCCTTGTTTTTTTCGCCGCCGGGTGCTCTTTTGTCTGTTCGGTTCTCATTTATATTGTTCATTTTCTCTCTTGCTTTTATGAAAATCAGTGTTTCAAACGCTCCAGCGCCTCGCAAATCGCAAGCATCCCCTGTTTTTGATCTTTGATTTTGGCGGTGATGCTGTTGTTGACCAGCGACAATTTTATTTTGGTTTTCCCGCTTTTCGCTTTGATGATCCGCTGGGAAGGCAGTAGCCCTTTTTGTACTTTCAGTTCGTCAAACTGGTCAAACGGAATGCAGATTTTACCGTAAATATGCGAGATATCAAAAGTTTCCAACACTGCGATAACCAATGTTTTTTCTGTCACG
>NZ_JACJKP010000328.1 GCF_016901605.1 Gemmiger formicilis | reverse complement strand
GGCTTCAAGTTCATCGGTGAGCAGATCGGCCTGCTGGAAGCGGAAGGTCATGTGGACCGCTATATCTTCGGCTTTGAGGAGAGCTACGGCTACCTTTCCGGCGGGCATGTGCGGGACAAGGACGCCGTGAACGCCACGCTGCTGGTCTGCGAGGCTGCCGCCTGGTACGCCCAGCAGGGTATGACCCTGCTGGATGCCATTGAGGCACTGTACAAGGAGTTCGGCTACTACCGCAACGCCCTGTGCTCCTTCACCTTTGAGGGTGAAAGCGGCATGCACACCATGCAGCAGCTGATGGCCGGTCTGCGCGCCAACGCCCCCGCTGCCATCGGCGGTTACCCGGTGGAAACCGCCGTGGATTACAACATTGAGGGCGGCTACAACGGCCTGCCCCGGGCCGATGTGCTGGAATACCGGCTGGCGGGCGGCCACAAGTTCATGGTGCGTCCCTCCGGCACCGAGCCGAAGATCAAAGTATATCTGTCTGCCGTGGGCGCCAGCGAAGCCGAAGCCGATGCCGTGAACGAAACCCTGGCCGCCGCTGCGGCCCAGATGATGAAAGGATGATCTGACCATGGCCATGCTGAAACTGAAACCCGCCTGCAAGGATTACCTGTGGGGCGGCGACAAACTGCGCACCGATTTCGGGATCGAGAGCGACCTGCACCCCCTGGCCGAAGCCTGGGTGCTCTCCTGCCATCCGGACGGGCCTTCCGTGATCGTGGGCGGCCCCCACGACGGCAAGACCCTGGCCGACTACCTGGCCGAACAGGGCCGCGGCATCCTGGGTACCGATTGCGAGAAGTTTGAGGACTTCCCCATTCTGACCAAATTCATCGACGCCAAAGGCAACCTTTCCATCCAGGTACACCCCTCCAACGAGTACGCCCTGGAGCATGAGCACCAGTACGGCAAGACCGAGATGTGGTACATTCTGGACTGCGAACCCGGTGCCTTCCTGTACTACGGCTTTGACCACGAGATCAGCCACGAAGAGTTTGAGCGCCGCATCAAGGACAACACCCTGACCGAAGTGCTCAACGCCGCGCCGGTACATAAAGGCGATGTATTCTTCATTCCTTCCGGCACGCTGCATGCCATCTGCCAGGGCATCGTC
>NZ_JACJKP010000327.1 GCF_016901605.1 Gemmiger formicilis | reverse complement strand
TCCGCTTGACTCGTCCACCCGTCATAGTATCCAGGCCGGTATCCACCACCGTGACCTTCCAGGGCTCAGCCGAACTGTTGAGCACCTTCATGGAATTGGCGGCCAGGTCAAAGGTCACATCGGCATTATGCAGATAATAATCAAAAAAATACTGCTTGATTACAGCTTGTTTGTAACCGGCGCAGATGATAAAGTCGGTATAACCGTAGTGGGCATAGCCCTTCATGATATGCCACAGGATCGGTTTGCCGCCTATTTCCACCATAGGCTTGGGCTTATAAACACTTTCTTCGCTGATGCGTGTGCCGTAACCGCCAGCCAGAATGACTACTTTCATGAGAACTCCTTTTTTGAGGGGAAAAGGTGCAAATTCCCGCAATACATCTATTATAAAAGCAAAATAATTATAGCACTTTCAGCATAGTGTGTAAACCGCCATTTTGCGCCAGCCAATGGCTGGAAAATGGGGGAAAGTATTTACTTTTGACAGGTTTCATGCTTTAATAAATAGAGCAAAATGGCGAAGAATCGTCTGTGACAGGGTGCCCGGGGCATCGGCAGACAATACAGGATAAAGGAGCAGGCGTATGCAGAATTGGAAGAATGAAGCCGAAGCGCGGGATAAAATCAAGGCGCTGGTGACTGAATATTATCATGACTTCAAGGAAAACAAGGCAGCGTTCCAGCCCGGTGACCGCATCAGCTACGCCTCCCGCGTGTTTGACGAAAAAGAAATGTGCGCCCTGACCGATGCCATGCTGGATTTCTGGCTGACCACCGGCCGCTTTGCTGATGCTTTTGAGCGGGATTTTGCCCAGTGGATCGGGGTCAAATATGCTCACCTGGTCAACAGCGGCTCCTCGGCCAATCTGCTGGCCTTTATGGCGTTGACCGCCCAGGAACTGGGAGATCGCCAGATCAAAAAAGGGGACGAGATCATCACGGTGGCCTGCGGGTTCCCCACCACAGTCAGCCCGGCACTGCAGTATGGTGCCGTGCCGGTCTTTGTGGACGTGACGGTACCCCAGTACAACATTGATGTGACCAAACTGGAAGCAGCGCTTTCCCCCAAAACCAAGGCCGTCATGATCGCCCACACGCTGGGCAATCCCTTTGACCTGGCCGC
>NZ_JACJKP010000326.1 GCF_016901605.1 Gemmiger formicilis | reverse complement strand
ACTTTGGGTGAGAAGCTCAAGGATATGGGCTACGGCACCGGTCTGTGGCGCGGCGGCAAGAGCCCCTACTATGCGGTCAAGGTGCCCGTTTACAGCTTCCTGAAGCTGCACGGCGTGGACACCATGTTGGGCCCTGAGATGAAGTCAACCGGCGAGGTGCTGGGCATTGCGCCCACCTTCCACGAGGCCATGATGAAGGGTCTGGTGGCGGCAGGCTACCAGTTCAAGGTTCCCGGTCCCGGTTCCTGCGTGATTATCACGGTCAAGGACAGCGACAAGAAAGAAGCCGCCGACCTGGCCTGGAAGCTGCATGACTATGGCTACAAGATCTACGGCACCGCCGAAACGGCCCGTTATCTCAACAGCCAGATGGTACCCTGCAGTGTGGTACGCCAGATGAGCGGCGCCCGCCCCAACGTTATTGACCTGCTGGAAAGCGGATTGGTGGATTATATCATTTCCACCAGCCCGCATGGCCGCGATCCCCAGCGTGACTCGGTCAAATTCCGCCGCAAGGCGACGGAACTGTCCATCCCGTGCATTACGGCACTGGATACGGCCCGGGTATTGGTGGATGCACTGCGCGGCGATCACGACATCAGCCAGATGGAACTGGTGGATGTTGCGCTTCTGCATCGCGACGCCAAACAGGATTGATCTTATACAAAACGGGTCTGCGCAAACGGCGCAGACCCGTTTTTTTGTGTACATTTGTTGCGGGAGGGAAGAGAGTTTTCCACAAAAACCTGCGATTATTCGCCGAATGACGGAATTTGAGTAACTGGATTTGGAAATTTTTAGACTTTTTGCCGATTTCCGCCGCATTTCGTCAAAAACGCTTGATTCTGCGCGGTATTTTTTCTATAATATGGGGCGTAATAATAACAGGCACTGTGCCTAAGCAATAGGGAGTATAAAGGAATTATGACGAGATCTCAGTTGATTACCAAGGTTGCAAACGACACCGGCATGACCAGCGGCGAAGTGGAAAAGGTCATGGACTGCATTTTCGGTACCATCGGTGACGTGCTGAAAGGCGGCGACAAGGTTACGATTGCAGGGTTTGGCCGGTTTGAAATGCGGGAACGCCAGACCAAGAACTTTACCAATCCCAAGACCAAGGTGACCA
>NZ_JACJKP010000325.1 GCF_016901605.1 Gemmiger formicilis | reverse complement strand
GGAAAGCGGCAAGACCAAGTTCATTCAGGAAACCATGGAGGACCCCCAGTTCGATTCCGGCGACAAGACCCTGTTGCTGGTCTGCGAAGAGGGCGAGGAAGAATACGATCCCGAACGGTTTGCCTTTGGCGGGGTGCATGTGGCCCAGCTGGAGGACAAGAGCGAACTGACCCGGGAGAACCTGACCGCCCTGGAGAAAAAGTCCGGCTGCGGACGGGTCATTATTGAATACAACGGCATGTGGCTGATCCAGGACCTGTACGATGCATTGCCGGACAACTGGCTCATTTACCAGTGCCTGGCCACGGCGGACGGCACCACCATCAAGACCTATGCGGGCGACAATGCCATGCGCGCCCTGCTGCTGGACAAGCTGCGCGGCAGCGAACTGCTGGTGGTCAACCGGGCCGAGCAGGTCAACGACGAGGAAAGCCGCCAGCTGATCCACAAGCTGGTGCGCCAGGCCAGCCGCCGGTGCGACATTGCCTACGAATTTGCCGACGGCAGCGTGGGCTATGACGACATCCCCGATCCGCTGCCCTTTGACATCAACGCCCCGGTCATCGAGATTCCGGAGGAATTCTTCGGCATCTGGTATATGGACTGCATGGACGATGCCAGCAAATACGACGGCAAGACGGTCAAGTTCCTGGCGCAGGTCTGCCAGACCAACCGCGCGGGCAAGAACAGCTTTGTGCCCGGCCGTTTTGCCATGACCTGCTGCGTGCAGGACATCCAGTTTGTGGGCTTCCCCTGCAAGTACGATGATTACAAGAGTCTGGAACAGCGCAGCTGGATCACCCTGACCGCCAAGGTCAATGTGAAATACCACCCCATCTACCAGGGGCAGACCCCCGACGCCACCGGCCCGGTGCTGACCGCCCTGGCTGTGGAGCCCGGCGAGAAGCCCAAGGACGATGTGGTTATGTTCAGCTGAACAGGGGACCGTTCTTTTCTTGCAAGAAAAGAACCAAAAGAACTCTCATAAAAAATATCCCGCAGGGATTTTCCCTGCGGGATATTTTTATTGGATTTTTTCGGATCTTCCTCGCAAAAAGGGGCGGCCCACGCTGCTGCCATCTTACGGGGTAAAAGGTTGAGCTTTCTTTGCCTTGTTTTTTTGGTAACGGCAAGG
>NZ_JACJKP010000324.1 GCF_016901605.1 Gemmiger formicilis | reverse complement strand
GCTGAGGTTGCGCCCGAAATTGGCCGGTGTTTCGTGAATGATGCTGGGGTAAATGGGTGCGCAGCCCAGGCCCACAATGATCAAGCCCGCAAACAGCAAGGTATTGCCCGCCGGCAGGAAAATCAGCACAAGGCCCACCAGAATGACTGCCTGGCCGCCGCGGATCATCTGGTGGTCATTGAATTTCATGGTCAGGAAACCGCTGAAAAACCGCCCCACCGTAATGCCTAGGTAAAACAGGCTGGCCCAACCGGCTGCCGTCTGTGCATCGATACCGCGCATCAGCGTGCAGTAACTGGCCGCCCACATACCGGCAGTGGCTTCCACCGCAGAATAGCAGGCAAAGCTGATCATGACCTCCGGAACACCGGGAATGCGCAGAAGCTAGGGCAGACTGCGATGTTCCGGGGTAACGTTGACCCCGGCGCCATCCTCATCGGGCCGCTTCCACAAGGGAAGGCTGAACAAAAGAATCGCGGTCAGCACAATCTGCATCAGCGAGATCACCCGGTAGCCGCTCTGCCAGCTGCCTGCCGCCAGGGCACGTCCCATAATCACAGGACCCACGCTGGCGCCCACGCCCCACATACAATGCAGCCAGCTCATGTGGCGGCTTTGGTAATGCAGCGCCACATAGTTATTGAGGGCTGCATCCACACTGCCGGCGCCCAAACCGTAGGGAACGGCCCAAATGCACAGCTGCCAGAACGCTGTGCAGGTGGAAAAGCCGAACAGCGCAATGGCGGTAAGTGCCACGCTGCCCGCCGTGACTTTGCCGGTTCCCAGGCAGCTGTTGAGCCGGTCGCTGGCCAGGCTGGAAACAATGGTGCCCGCAGAGATGATCATGGACACCGCCCCCGCCCAGGAAAGGTCCGCCCCCAGGGGCTGGTACATGCTGGGCCATGCCGCGCCCAGCAGTGCGTCGGGCAGACCCAGACTGATAAATGCCAGATAAATCACCGGCAGCAAAAACGAAAACATGATTTCTTTTCCCCTTTTCCTCTGGTTTCCCTGATTATACCACGGGTTCCCAACCTGCGGTATAGCTTTTGGCAAATTTTACGGGTCCCGGGCAAAAGAAAACACGCAGCGGCCGCACAACCGCTGCGTGTTTTGGATTCAACGCGTTATTTCAGCACCGCGCCCTGGTTGGCGCTG
>NZ_JACJKP010000323.1 GCF_016901605.1 Gemmiger formicilis | reverse complement strand
ATCAAGGCCAAGCAGGATGATCTGCAGAAGTCCTTCTACGCCATCAGCGAGAAGGTTTACAAGCAGGCTGCTCAGGCCCAGGGCGCTCAGCCCGGTGCCGATGCCGGTGCCCAGGGCAGCAGCCAGCCCAAGGATGACGGCGCTGTGGATGCCGACTTCCACGAAGTCTGATTTTACAATTTGAACCCCAACACAAAGGCCGCCGCCCGGCAAGGCGGCGGCCCTTGCGGGGTTAATGAAAGATAGCCCATATAGAGGGGATTGATTCTATGGCAGAAAAACGTGATTATTATGAGGTGCTTGGGATCGGTAAAAACGCCACCGAAGCCGAGATCAAAAGCGCCTACCGCAAACTGGCCAAAAAGTACCACCCCGACCTGAACCCCGGCGATAAGGTCGCCGAGGAAAAGTTCAAGGAGGTCAATGAGGCCAACGACGTACTTTCGGACCCGGAAAAACGCAAGCGCTATGACCAGTTCGGCTTTGCCGGCGTCGATCCCAACTATGGGGCCGGTCAGCCGGGCGGCGGATTCGGTGGTTTTGGCGCCGGCGGTGTGGACCTGGGCGATATTTTCGGCGATATTTTCGGCGGCAGTTTTGGCGGATTTGGTGGCTTCGGCGGTTCTTCCCGAGCCAACCCCAATGCGCCGCGCAAGGGCCATGACATTCAGGCCAGTGTGATTCTGACCTTTGAGGAAGCTGCCCACGGCTGCACCAAAAAGATCACGCTGAACCGGCAGCAGACCTGCCCCGACTGTAACGGCAACGGCTGCGAGTCTGGCACCAGTCCCGAAACCTGTACCCAGTGTGGTGGCCGCGGCTATGTGGTGACCCAGCAGCGTACGCCCTTTGGTGTGATGCAGAGCCAGCAGCCCTGCCCGCATTGCGGCGGACGTGGCACCATCATCAAGAACCCCTGCAAGACCTGCCGCGGTACCGGCAAAACCAGCGCCCGCAAGACGCTGGAGGTCAAGATTCCCGCAGGCATTGATGATGATCAGAACATTGCACTGCGCGGCCAGGGCGATGCCGGCAGCAACGGCGGCCCGGCAGGCGACGTGATTGTTCATGTGACGGTCAAGAAAGATGCTGTCTTTGAACGGGATGGCTACGATGTATATGTACGTGTCCCCATTACCTACTCTCAGGCAGTGTTGGGCGCC
>NZ_JACJKP010000322.1 GCF_016901605.1 Gemmiger formicilis | reverse complement strand
TGTATAAGCGCGAAATGAAAGGCAGCGTAAAACTGCTTTTGATTTTCGGCGCCGTGATCACGCTGTATGTGACCATCATCATCACCATGTATGAGCCGGAAATGATGGCCACCCTGGACAGCTTTTATGAAGTCATGCCCGAAATGATGGCCGCCGTGGGAATGAAGGCCGGTGCCACCACCCTCATCGGGTTCATGATCTCCTACCTGTACGGGTTTATTCTGCTGGTGTTCCCCATGGTGTTCTGCATCCTGCGCGGCAACGGGCTCATCGCCCGCTATGTGGACCGGGGGTCCATGGCGGCGCTGGTCGCCGCCCCGGTCAGGCGCAGCACCATCGCCTGTACCCAGATGTCCGTGCTGATCAGCAGCATTGTGCTGCTGTTGGGGTATGCCACCGTGCTGGAATATGCGGTGGCCCAAAGCAGTTTTCCCGGGGAACTGCCGCCGGACCAGTTGCTGGCGGTAAACGCCGGGCTGCTTTGCCTGCACATGTTCCTGGGGGGCATCTGCTTCCTGGCTTCCTGCCTTTTCTCCGACGCCAAATACAGCGTGGGCTTCGGCGCCGGTATCCCCGCCCTGATGTACGTTTTGCAGATGCTGGCCAACTCCGGCGGCAAAGCCGAAAACGCCAAATACTTTACGGCCTTTACCCTGTTTGATGCCAGCGGCCTCGTGGCCGGGGAAACCGCCGCCCTGGGCGGTGTTCTTGCCCTGCTGGCCGGGGCTGTGGCCCTGTATGCCATCGGCATTACGGTCTTTTGCCGCAAAGACCTGCACATCTAACGGCAGCGCACCTCTGCCCTGCCCCCTTGACACCAAAAGCAGCCGCCCGAAGGGGCGGCTGCTTTTTTCCTGTTTTTCTATTGCAGGGCGGATTTTGCGGTTCAGTGTTCGCCGCAGTGGCCGCCGCAGCCCTGTTCGCCGCAGGCATGGCCTTCCTCGTGATGGTGGCCGTGGTGGTCACAATGGGCGTCGGGGTCAAAGGTCAGGCGGCCTTCGGCCAGGGCCTGGGCCGCCGCGTCCGCGTCACCGCTGACGCCGCCGTACAGCCGGATGTTGGCCTGCGCCAGCGCCATCCGGGCACCGCCGCCAATGCCGCCGCAGATCAGCGCATCCACCTGCAGCGCTGCCAGCAGCCCGGCCAGCGCGCCGTGGCCGCTGC
>NZ_JACJKP010000321.1 GCF_016901605.1 Gemmiger formicilis | reverse complement strand
TTCAGCGGCTCAGACTTCTTGGTTCCCAGAAAAGTTTCGGGCTTGTCGTACGAGGATACGCCCAGGCAGACCAGCAGGGTGCCCACTGCGGCCACGACCAGCGTGATGGCGCAGGCAGCAGAGAGGAAGGCCTGGTTGTACTGGCCGCCGAACTTGGGCAGCAGCACTACGTTCATCACCATGGACATGGCCATGGGCACCAGATAATTGAAAGCGGTAGTCCAGACGCCGATGGTGGGGCGCTGGGTGGGGTCGTTGGTCATGATGGCGGGGATGGTCTGGGCTGTCATGTTGGTGACGGTGTAGCCAATGACGTAGCCCACATAGAGCAAAACAAAGACCGGCAGACCCAATCCTTTGGAAGAGAAGCCGGTGAACATACCGTAGAGGGCAGCCGCCTCAATGAGATAGCCAACCACCAGCAAAATACGCAGCTTGCCGAATCGGGTGTTGACCCGGTCATACACAAAGGCCAGAAGTGGGTCGGTGATCGCGTCCAGAATACGGGAGCAGGTCAGGATAATGCCCACTGCGGCGGTTGTGATGCCGTACCCGATACTGGCCGAATAGCTGGCCATACCAATCAGAGAGTAAACGCTCATACCCACAAGGCCATTGCAGGCGTAGCAGATAATTTGCCAGAGCTTGGCGCGGCGGTACTGGACGCCGTCGATTTCGCTGGCGCTGAGATGTTTTTTTGCCATACGGTTTTTCCTCCTTAAAAGTGTGCAACGGTTTTGTTTGTACTCTCACTATAGCAGACCGCCATCGCAAGAAAGAGTCAATTTTCAGCAAACCAGTACAATTATTCATGTAATTTCCCTGTATAATCTATTTTTTACCCCTTATTTTCAATTTTTACACCATAAGAATCCGACAGGTATGGTATGATACGGACAAGCAAATGGACTTTGACGTCTCGATAATAAAAGGAGGATTATCCATGCAGAAATTTGCAAAAGGATTTCTGGTGGGCGCTGCCACTGCGGCCCACCAGGTGGAAGGAAACAACATCCATTCCGACTACTGGGCCCAGGAACAGCTGCCCCACTCCAGCTTTGCCGAACCCAGCGGCATCGCCTGTGACCATTATAATCGATATGAGGAAGATATCCGATTGCTTGCCGAAGCCGGACTCAACGCCTACCGCTTTTCCATTGAGTGGGCGCGCAT
>NZ_JACJKP010000033.1 GCF_016901605.1 Gemmiger formicilis | reverse complement strand
TGTTTTGAAGGATGGTGTAGCGTTATGATAATTGCCCTGGTGGCACACGACTCCAAGAAGGAGTTGATGATTCAATTTTGCACCGCATACCGGCATATTTTGGCGCAGCACCAGTTGATTGCCACAGATACCACCGGCCGGCTTGTGGAAGAAAACACTGGGCTGACCGTGCAGAAATTTTTGCCCGGCGGCCATGGCGGTGACCAGCAGATCATGGCCCGCATTGCCTGTGACGAAGTGGATATGTTGCTGTTCTTCCGCGATCCCATCAGTGCCAAGCCCAGCGAACCCAATGAGATGAACCTGCTGCGCATCTGCGATGTACATAACATTCCGGTAGCAACCAACATTGCCACCGCCGAAGTGCTGATCCACGGCCTGGAGCATGGCGACCTTGACTGGCGTACCATCCTCAACCCGCAGCACTGATTGTATAACAGAACATAAAAACCCGCCCCGTGTAAACCACGAGGCGGTTTTTCTTTTCTTAATCGGCTTTGTTCAGCCACAGGCCGGATGCAACACCTGCAATCCCCGCCGGCTTTGTACAGCTGCTACAGCCGTACCGTCAGCAGAATACCGGTTTTTGAGGAAAAACAAGCATCAATAATTCATAATATCCTTGACCGTTCCCGACATGGAGAACAGCTTGGCGGACAGGTGGTCCATGTACACAATGCCCAGCTTATTGCCGGTTTCCTCGTTGTAGAGGTCCTGCAGCTGCGGCATCACCTGGAATGCCGCTTGCTGCGCTTCGGGGGTATTGTCAAAATTGGCAGTGCCCTGCACACGCAACCACTCGCCGCGGTCATTGGCGGCACAGATCTCCAGATTGGTATTGTCCAGCAACTGCTTGTAGGCTGCCTTGTGCTTGCCGATGGCCAGGCACAGATGATCTTTATACCACATGGCAAATCCCAGAGGGCGAACGCGCGGCAGATACCCGTCTACGGTCGCCAGATAGAACGTGGGATTCTCCTTCAGGAAATTCATAATCTCTTCATTCGGTTTCATGACAATCCCTCCTCGTGGGTTTACAGTTTTGCAAGCGCAGCTTTCAGGCGCTCGGCAGCTTCGCGGGTACGCTCCGCATCACCGAAAGCCGTCAAGCGGAAATAGCCTTTGCCGCAGGGGCCAAAACCTTCACCGGGCGTGCCAACAATATGCGCGGTGTCCAGCAGCCAGTCAAAGAATTCCCAGCTGCCCATGTTGCCCGGGCAGCGCAGCCAGACATAGGGGCTGTTTTTGCCGCCGCAGTACCACACACCGGCTTCATCCAGCGCAGCGGCAATGACCGCCGCATTCTTGCGGTAATAATCCAGATTCTGCTGGATCTCGCGCATGCCTTCCTCGGTAAAGACAGCCTCGGCACCGCGCTGCACAATGTAAGGCACACCGTTGAACTTGGTGGTCTGGCGGCGCAGCCACATCTTGTTCAGGCTCTGCCCTTCCGACTGGATACCAAAAGGCACAACGGTATAACCGCAGCGGGTACCGGTAAAGCCTGCAATCTTGGAGAAGCTGCACACTTCCACCGCCACGTCCTTGGCGCCCTCTACTTCGTAAATGCTGCGGGCACAGCCTTCCTCACTGACAAAGCACTCATACGCAGCGTCATACAGGATCACCGCGTTATGTGCCTTGGCCCACTGGACCCACTGGGTCAGCTGGGCGGTGGTGTAGGCAGCACCGGTAGGATTGTTGGGGCTGCACAGATACACAATGTCAGCTTCGGTGGTTTCGTCCGGCATGGGCAGGAAGTTGTTCTCGGCATTGGCAGCCATATAACGGATGGTGCGGCCTGCCATCATATTGTCATCCACATACACGGGATAAACCGGGTCGGGCACCAGCACCGTATTGTTCACATCGAACAGGTCCAGCAGGTTGCCCAGATCGCTCTTGGCACCGTCCGAAACAAAGATTTCGCCCAGTTCCAGCTGAACGCCGCGGCCTGCATAGTAGTTGCGGATGGCTTCCCGCAGGAAATCATAGCCCTGCTCGGGGCCGTAACCGCGGAACGTTTCTTTGCAGCCCATCTCGTCAACGGCCTTGTGCAACGCCTCGATGACCGGTTTGGCCAGCGGCAGCGTCACATCGCCGATGCCCAGACGGATGATGTCCGCGTCGGGATTGGCCTGCTGATACTCGGCCACCTTGCGTGCGATGGTGCTGAACAGGTAGCTCTCATTCAATTCTGCATAATGCGGGTTGAGTTGCATGATGATCCCCCTCTTGTGTATACTTATCCACTTACGATTAATTTACCACAATTTCCGGGAAGGTGCAAGAGAAGATTGCACCATGCAACCGCACCTTTGTTCTTACCCTTCGGGCACCTCCACAACGCCTTCAAATACCGTGCGGGCCGGGCCGGAAAGCAGCACCGTGTCATCCTCCAGCACGCATACGGACAATGTCCCGCCCGGCATGGTGACCTCCACGGCCTTTCCCCGCGGGCAGCTGCCCCGCAGCACCAACAAAGCCACCGCGGCGCAGGCTCCCGTTCCGCAGGCCAGTGTAGCGCCGCTGCCCCGCTCCCACACTGCCGCCGAAATGCGCTCCGGTGTATGAATTTGCACAAATTCCACATTGGTTCCCTGGGGAAAAGCCGGGTGCCGTTCCAGGGTACCGCCCCACACCGCCAGCTGGGCGGCATCGGGCAGCCGGGCCTGCCCCGCCACCACACAGTGGGGGTTGCCCATGCTGATGCACCCCACCTGCCAGTTGCGGCCGGCTGCCACCAGCGGTACATCCAGCAAGGGCCCTGCCCCCAGCCCTACCGCCGGGATATCTTCCGCACGCACCGAGAAACGCCCCATCCCGGCGCACCAGCTGTGGGGAGCCGTACGGTATAACGTTTTGCGGCCCGCCCGCGGAGTATCCAGTTCGATGCGATCCTTCACCACGCCGTGGGTATACAGGTATTCCGCCACACAGCGTACTCCATTGCCGCACATCACCCCTTCGCTGCCATCCGCATTGTACATCACCATGGTGGCGTCCGCATCTGCCAGCATCGGCGGCGCAATACAGATCAGGCCGTCCGCTCCTACCGAAAAATGCCGCCGGGACAGCCTTGCCGCCAGCACCGGAGCCTGCGCCGGGACCCCGCTCTGGCGGCAATCCAGATAGATATAATCATTGCCGGCACCCTGCATTTTGGTAAACTGTAATTTCATCCATCACACCCCCGCACAATGTATGCGGCGGGCGGGCTTTTCAGTACCGGGTTTTTGTTGGTTTCCTCTTGACATCCTCTGGCAGATACGCTATATATTTAATGAATATTTGTTTGCAGAAGGAGTTAAACTTTATGGATTCCGAAGTTTTTGCGCGTATCCGCGATTATCTGGCTGACCAGCTTGAAGTCGACCCCGAAAAAATCACCCCTGACAGCGACATCGTCAACGATTTTGGTGCCGACAGCCTCGACGTCATCGACATGATCACTACCCTGTCCGACGAGTTCGGCGTGGAGATCCCCGATGAGGATATCGAGACCTTCCACACCGTGGGCGATGTGGTCAATTATCTGGAGGAGCGGCTGTAAGATTCAGCCGTATGATGTGAAGGAGTAGACATGGCAAGCGATAAGAAAAAAATGGTCGAAGCGATCACCGCACAGGAGGTCGACTTTGCCCAGTGGTACACCGATATCTGCACCAAGGCCGAACTGGTGGAATATTCCAGCGTGAAGGGCTTTGTGGTGCTGCGCCCCTACGGCTATGCAATCTGGGAAAACATCCAGAAAAACCTGGACACCCGTTTCAAGGCCACCGGCCATGAAAACGTGGCAATGCCGATGCTGATGCCTGAAAGCCTGCTGAAGAAAGAAGGCGAACTGGTCAACGGCTTTGCTCCCGAAGTTGCCTGGGTCACCATGGGCGGCAGCGAACCCCTGGAAGAGCGCCTTGCGGTGCGCCCCACCAGTGAAACGCTGTTCTGTGACCACTTCAGCCATGTGCTGCACAGCTACCGTGACCTGCCGATGCTGTACAACCAGTGGTGCAGCGTGGTGCGGTGGGAAAAATCCACCCGCCCCTTCCTGCGCACCCGTGAGTTCTGGTGGCAGGAAGGCCATACCATCCACGAGACTGCTGAGGAAGCCCAGGCCGAGACCGAGCAGCAGCTGAACTGCTACGCCGACTTCTGCGAGAACGATCTGTGCATCCCCGTCATCAAGGGCCGCAAGACCGACAAGGAGAAGTTTGCCGGCGCCGAAGCCACCTACACCATCGAAGCCATGATGAAGGACGGCAAAGCCCTGCAGAGCGGCACCAGCCACTACTTTGGCGACAAGTTCAGCCGCGCTTATGACGTGACCTTCACCGGCCGCGACAATACGCTGCAGTATCCCTTCCAGACCAGCTGGGGTGCTTCCAGCCGTTTGATCGGCGCCATCATCATGACCCACGGCGACGATGACGGTCTGATTCTGCCCCCGGCCATCGCTCCCATCCAGGTGGTCATCGTTCCCGTTGCCGCCCACAAGCCCGGCGTACTGGAAAAGACCCGCGAACTGGCTGCCGAGATTGGCAAATATGCCCGCGTGAAGCTGGATGACACCGACAAACAGCCCGGCTGGAAGTTTGCCCAGTGGGAAATGAAGGGTGTGCCCATCCGTCTGGAAGTTGGCCCCCGTGATATTGAGCAGGGCCAGTGCGTGCTGGTTCGCCGCGATACCCGCGAAAAGCAGTTCGTCAAGTTTGAGGATCTGGCCACCGCCATTCCCGCTGCACTGGATGCGCTGGCAAAAGACCTCTACGACCGCGCACTGAAGAACCGCGAAGCCCGCACCACCAGCGCCACCACCATGGACGAGATCAAGGAAAAGTCTGCTGCCTCCACCGGTTTCATCAAGACCATGTGGTGCGGCGATCTTGCCTGCGAAGAAGCCATGAAGGAACAGGCCGGTTTGTCCAGCCGCTGCATGCCGTTCACCCAGGAATCCCTGAGCGATGTATGCCCGGTTTGCGGCAAGCCCGCCACCAAGATGGTTGTCTGGGGTATTGCATACTAATAGAAAAACAGAAAGGGCAGCGCGGTGCGCTGCCCTTTATTAGGTGATACAATGTCGGTTTTGCTTCTGACATTACTGATTTATGGCGTTGGTCTGGTGCTGACTGCCGTGGGCAGCCGCCTGGCCGGGCGCTGCACCACCTGGTGCTGCGCCCTGTGCGGGTTGCCCATGTGGGTAGTCGGCGGTACGGTTGCGCCGTTTTGTCTGGCGCTGCCCCAGCTGATGCTGGCTTTTCTGGCGGCCGGGTTGTCCATTACCTCTCTGGCTGTGGGCACTGCGCTGGCCGGTGCCGTTGCCAACCTGGGGCTGGCCCTGGCCATCTGCCTGCTGAATCCCCGCCACGAAGTTTCGGTGGACCGCAACGAATTCTGCCGCAAGTGCCTGTTGCTGCTGGCCGCCTGTGTGGTGCTGATCGTATTTGTGCGGGACGGCTCTTTGAGTTATACCGGTACCGGTCTGCTGATGTTTTTGTTTGTGGTCTTTGTGCTCATCAGCATCGTTTACCAGCACCATTTCATCTACGGCGAGGGCTGTGACCTGATCACTACCGCGGAAGAACCTTCCCGCGAGACCCTGGCTGGCGCGGGTGCTGCCTCTTACGGTTATACGGCCCACACCATGGCTTTCCCGGTCATGAGCGTTTTCAACGCGCTGAAAAATCTGCTTGGTGTGACCGTGGGTCTGGTCCTGCTGGCCGGTGGCGCCCAGGCGCTGGTATACAGCGCTGCCAGCCTGGCCAATCTGACCGGGACCATTCAGGCCCTGTGGGCCGCCACCCTGATCAGCTTCGGCTTTTGTCTTCCGCTGCTGGCAGATGCGCTGGACCATCCCATCGGTTCGGTCTGGAAGCGTTTTTCCATGCGCTGCCGGTATTATCCGCCCAGCACGCTGCCCATCCAGCTGCTGAACAGTGCCATCCTGAACCTGACGCTGGCACTGCCTATTTCCAGCCTGATGTACCGGCAACGGCTTCCCTTTGGTTCACAGTTCCGGCATTATGATCTGCCCATCTGCATTGCCATGGGCATCACACTGCTTCTGCCGCCCCTGCTGCGAAAACGGTTATACCGCTGGCAGGGCGCTGTATGTCTTGCGCTGTATCTGCTCTATGTGGCTGCGGCGCTGTTAGCCCCCCTGTCCGGTGCATAACGGCACCTTATCTTTTCCCCAACAATCAAACGGGCTGCGCTTCCAGCGCAGCCCGTTTTGCTGTGTTTATACTGATTTTTTGCGGCGGATGCTTCGGACGCCATATCCCAGCAATCCCAGCAGCGTGACCAGGCTCACAAGATCAGCTGCCAGCCACCGTTTGGGTTCACGGAAGGCCACCGAAATCTCCCCAGAGAACCCCGCGGGCACCGTTACCCCCACCATACCATTGGCGGTGCGGAACACTTCTCCTTCCCCGTCCACAATGGTGTAACCCGGATAGTAGAGCAGCGGCAGTTCCGCATATCCCAGTTCACCGTTGACCTCACTGCAGCTGAGCACCGTTGTATTTCCACGGCACTCTACCGAGGCAATCTCCACCGTTGTCACGGCTGTATCGCAGGTAAACCCGTCCCGGGTTTCCACGGCGCCATCCGGCAGATACAGGCTGTCATAATACCAGGCCATATTGCTGATTTTGTAGTCTGTATAGATCATCTGGGCGCGGTCCCCCAGATAGGAGGTATCTACTGTGGGCAGATAGCTGTGATAGAAAATAGCCACGCCCAACAGCGAAGCCGACAGCAGCAGTGCCGCCACCGGCTGGGCATACCGCCCGCGCCGCAAAGCCGATACCGCACAAACGCTGACCAGCACCAGCAGCAGGGTTGCCAGCGAAAAATACCGCCAAGGGAACTGAATGGCCAACAGCAACCGGCCTACCACCGGCAGAGAACCAAGAATCCCCCAGGGGAATGTGTTGGTACACATCCAGCAGGCCAATGTTCCCAGCACAGCCACCCAGGCTCCGATTTTGCGTTCGCGGCGAGGCATGGCCGGCCCCTGGGTGAGCCAGCACCAGACAAAGGCCACCAGCCCTGCCACCAGCACAACACCGATGCTGTTGTGGTCGGCGCGCCAGCTGAGCAGTTCCGAAAGCCACAGCCCGTTCTTCTGTACAGAAAGACCGCCGGCAAAACTTTCGCCGCCGTACATATTGTTGTAACCGCCGCCCAGCATCAGAGTGAGGAACGGCACCAGGAACCACAGGTTGAGCAGAACCACCAGACCGGCAGCCGTTACCCATACCCCCAAAATTCTTTTGGTAAACGTCCGCCGGAAATGATACAGGCAGAAAACCGCAGTGGACAATGTTGCCAGTTCCAGCGAAATAATGTGAGTTTGCACCAGAGCACCAAAGGATACCACCAGTTCGGCGCAAGCCACCCGGGCCGTATGCCGGTCCGGTTTTTGCTGTGCATACAGCAGGCTCAGTGCCGCCGGGATCAAAGGCAGAAACGCCAGGGCCGTATATTCCCCCACCGCCGTACGCCAGTAAATATTATAAATGTGGTAGGGTGCCAGCATGTACAAAATACTGCCTACCAGCGCGGTTTTGTTATGCCGGAACATCTGGCGGAAACTGAAAAAGGAGATTCCCGCCGTAAGAGCCTGCACCGCAATGGCATAGGTACGGTATGCCCCCTGTACGCTCATTCCCAGCAGGCGCAGCACTGCCGGGAAATACAAAAACAATTCGCCGTAAAACAGCGAAGGCGCATACCCGTAGCCGTCCTTGGCCTGGGAATAGACACGCACCGGGAACTGCCCTTCCCGCAGGGCCTGGGCGATTCCTTCAATGCGGGAAAGATGGAACCGCCAGTCGGCACCCTGAGCACCACCGCTATTCATGAGCAGCGGCACACAGGTCAGCACCGTAACGGCTCCCAGCAACCACAAACAGCCGCGAAGGTCCGCGTCCCGCAACGCTCTGGGGCTGCCTGGCACCAAAAGGACCAGTGCCAGGTCCACCAGCGCAAATACCACAAACCACCCCAGTACACAGGCCCATGCATAGGCCATATCCTGGCGGATTTCCACGTTGCCGATGGTAAAAATGCCGCCATCGTTATCCGCCACCAGACGGATGGTATCGCTGGCATAGTCTACATTGAGTACCACCGTATCCTGTTGAGCCTGTACATTGACCCAAGCCCGTTCGCCGCTGACCGACATTTCTTCCTCGGCCGTAAAATATACACTGGAGCGCCGTTCGATTTCTTCTTCGGTGCGGCCCGGCTCATACCGGTAATCCAGTGTAACGCGGTAGTGCCCGGCCGGCAGCGACATAGCCGGCGTTTGCAGAATCGGCTCACCGTCGGTCATTTCGGTAACGCCGCGCCGCCCGTCGGCATCATATTCAATGCTGGATGCCTGGGCAATCACTTCCCACTGATCGGGTGTGAAGGTATACGTTACCGCCGGTTTTGCCGCCGCCCAAAGGGCCCCCAGCACCACCAGAAGTTCAAAAAGAAGCAGAACCAAAACCGCCGGACGGCGGCAAAGGGATCGGATAGATTGACGCATGCAGATGTTTCTCCTGTTTTTCTACACAAAAAAGTTCATAATGTAATACTATACCGCATTCCAGCCCCAAGGGCAAGAGCATCCCCCTTCATACGACCAAACCAGACAAAAGCCGCCGCGCTTTTCAGCGCAGCGGCTTTTGAATAACAATGGGATTACTCTACAATGATGCTCTTGCCGGTCATTTCTTCCGGTACGGGCAGACCGATGTAGGGCAGCATGGTGGGAGCGATGTCGGCCAGGCAGCCGCCTTCACGCAGCTTCACATCGCCGGCACCGATCACCGCGAAGGGCACCACGTTGGTGGTGTGGGCGGTGAAAGCACTGCCATCAGGGTTTTCCATCTTCTCGGCGTTGCCATGGTCAGCGGTCAGGAATACGACACCGCCCTGGGCCAGCACAGCATCCACCACTTCGCCCACGGCCTTGTCCACAGCCTCAACAGCCTTGACGGCAGCCTCAAAGACGCCGGTGTGGCCGACCATGTCGCAGTTGGCAAAGTTGAGGATGATCACGTCGTACTTGCCGCTTTCGATGCGGGCTTTGCACTCGTCGGCAACCTCATAGGCGCTCATCTCGGGCTTCAGGTCGTAGGTGGCAACCTTCGGGCTGGGGATCACCTTGCGATCCTCGCCCTCGTAGGGAGCTTCCACGCCGCCGTTGAAGAAGAAGGTAACATGTGCATACTTCTCGGTCTCGGCAATGCGCAGCTGGGTCTTGCCGTTCTTGGACAGGTACTCGCCCAGAACGTTCTTCAGTTCTACCGGCGGGTAGGCCACTTCGCAGTTGGGCATGGTGGCATCATACTCTGCCATGCAGACATAGTTCACCTGCAGGCGGCCGCCGCGGCGCTCAAAGCCCTGGAAGTCATCATCGCAGAAGACGCGGGTCATCTGACGGGCACGGTCGGGGCGGAAGTTCATGAAGATAACGGTATCGCCGTTCTCCACACGGCCACCCTCGCAGGTAACCACGGGAACTACGAACTCGTCGGTCACATCGGCAGCGTAGCTGGCGTCGATGGCTTCCTGGGCGTTGGCGGCGTGGTTGCCCTCGCCGTAGACAAAGGCAGCATAGGCCTTCTCTTCACGATCCCAGTTGTTGTCACGGTCCATGGCGTAGTAACGGCCGGTAACCGTGGCGATCTGGCCGATGCCCAGCTCATCCAGCTTGGCCTGCAGATCTGCCAGGAAGCCCTTGCCGCTGTGGGGGTCGGTATCACGGCCGTCCATGATGCAGTGCAGGAACACCTTGGTGGCGCCCAGCTGCTTGGCCATGTCCAGCACACCAAACCAGTGGTCCGCATGGCTGTGCACACCGCCGGTGCCCACCAGGCCCATCAGATGAATGGCCTTGCCGGCATCGATAGCCTTCTTCATGTTGTTGTACAGCACGGGATTCTTGACCATCTCGCCGTCCTGGATGGACTTGGTGATGAGGGTCAGCTGCTGGTACACGATGCGGCCGGCGCCCATGTTGGTGTGACCGACTTCGGAGTTGCCCATCTGGCCGTCGGGCAGACCAACCGCCATGCCGGAAGCATCAATGGTGGTCATGGGGCAGGTGGAAAAGATCTTGTCCAGATTGGGTTTCTTGGCGGCGGTCACGGCATTGCCGAAGGTCTGGTCGGGGGTCCAGCCGAAACCGTCCATAATGCACAAAAGTACAGGCTTTTTGCTCATAAGAGTGCGATCTCCTTAAAATCTGAAAATGAGAAAAGAGGGCCCGGCAGCCCCGAGGGACCGCCGGAACTCTCCTTACGTTTGGGGATTGGATCAGCCCTTGCTGGCTGCGTCCACGATGATGGCAAACTGGTCAGCCTTCAGGGAAGCGCCGCCGATCAGGCCGCCGTCCACGTCGGGCTTGCTGAGCAGTTCCTCAGCGTTCTTGGCGTTCATGCTGCCGCCGTACTGAACGGTCAGGGCCTTGGCGGCATCCTCGCCGTACAGCTCGCCGACCACCTTGCGGATGGCAGCGCAGACTTCCTGAGCCTGGTCAGCGGTAGCGGTCTTGCCGGTGCCGATGGCCCAGATGGGCTCGTAGGCGATGACCACGTTCTTCAGTTCCTCAGCGGTGACACCGTTCAGAGCGATCTTGACCTGCATACGGACCAGTTCCTCGGTAACACCCTGCTCACGCTGGGCCAGGCTCTCGCCAACGCAGATGATGGGCTTCAGACCGCCGGCCAGAGCCGCACGGGCACGCTTGTTGACGGTCTCGTCGGTCTCGGCAAAGTACTGACGGCGCTCGCTGTGGCCGATAACGACGTACTCAACGCCCAGATCGGTCAGCATATCGGCAGAAATTTCGCCGGTGAAAGCGCCGGACTTCTCAAAGTGAACGTTCTCGGCGCCCACATGGATGTTGGTGCCGCTGCACTTGGCCACAGCCACGCACAGGTCGGTGAAGGGAACGCAGATGACCACTTCACAGTCAGCGCCCTGCACAGCGGGGACCAGGGCATCGATCAGATGGCCTGCCTCGGTGGGGGTCATGTTCATTTTCCAGTTGCCGGCAATAATAGCTTTACGATTCTGCTTATCCATGATTTAAAACTCCTTCCGATGTTTCCTCTCAGGGGGATACCCCAAAAAGGGCGCGGCGGCCCTGCCGCCGCGCCCTGCGGTTGTTACGCTTTCTGGATAACGGCAATACCGGGCAGTTCCTTACCCTCGAGGTACTCAAGAGAAGCACCGCCGCCAGTGGAGATGTGGGTCATCTTGTCGCCCAGGCCCATCTGCTGAACAGCAGCAGCGCTGTCGCCGCCGCCGATAACGGTGGTAGCGTCGCTCTCGGCCATAGCCTTGGCAACGGCCAGGGTGCCCTGTGCCAGAGTGGGGTTCTCGAACACGCCCATGGGGCCGTTCCACACAACGGTCTTGCTGGCCTTGACGGCGTCAGCAAACAGCTTCATGGTTTCGGGGCCGATGTCGCAGCCTTCCATGTCGGCCGGAATAGCGGTAACGGGAACCACAATGGTCTCGACAGGGGCATCGATGGGATCGGGGAAGTCCTTGATGCAGGCGGTATCGACGGGCAGCAGCAGCTTAACGCCCTTCTCCTGCGCCTTGGCCATCATTTCCTTACAGTAGTCGATCTTGGTATCGTCGCACAGGCTCTTGCCGATCTCGTAGCCCTGGGCCTTGAGGAAGGTGTAAGCCATGCCGCCGCCGATGATCAGGGTATCGACCTTTTCCAGCAGGTTGGAGATAACGTTCAGCTTGTCCGCAACCTTGGCGCCGCCCAGAATAGCGGTGAAGGGACGAACGGGATCGTTGACAGCGTTGCCCAGGTACTTGATTTCCTTTTCCATCAGGTAGCCGACAGCGGTATCCTGAACGAACTCAGTCACACCGGCAGTGGAGCAGTGGGCGCGGTGGCAGGAGCCGAACGCATCATCCACGTAAGCATCGGCCAGGCTGGCCAGATCCTTGCTGAACTCGGGCATGTTCTTGGTTTCTTCCTTGCGGAAACGGGTGTTCTGCAGCAGCACCACGTCGCCATTGTTCATGGTGGCGACGGCAGCCTTGGCCTGTGCACCGACGACTTCGTCATCATCGGCGAACTGGACGGGCTGGCCGAGCTTCTCGCTCAGGCGCACAGCAACGGGAGCCAGACTGAACTTGGCCTCGGGGCCGTTCTTCGGCTTGCCCAGGTGGCTGCACAGGATGACCTTTGCGCCATCGTTGATCAGTTTCTTGATGGTCGGCAGCGCCGCGTTGATGCGGTTGTCGTTGGTGATGACGCCGTCCTTCATCGGAACGTTGAAATCGCAGCGGACAAGAACGCGTTTGCCGGCGTAGTTTTCATCATCAATGGTCTTTTTACCCAAACCCATAGTAAAAGCTCCTCTCGGTATGTTTTACAATTGTTTTTGTCAGGGCACGATGCCCCAATGGCCTGACTCTATTATACGCACAAACCTTCTTTTGCGCAAGATGTTTTTGACATTTTTTTAACTGCCAGCTTCCAAAAAAAGCGATCGTGCCCCCTTATTTTTCGTGCGAAAGGACCGAAACAAAGTCGAATTTTTGATCGATCAAGCGGCCGAACAGCCCCGCCAGACGCCCGTAAGTCAGCGCCCCCACCACGGTACCGACGCCGATACCCTGCAAGTCATGGAGCACCCCCGCCGTAAGCAGCACCGAAACAGCCACACAGCTCAGATCAAAGGTGGTTTTTACATTGGCGTACGGTTTCCGGATGATCTGGGACAGGTCCCGTGCAAACAGATCGGTGGGAATGATGGGCAGTTTGCACCGGTTGGACAGAGCAATGCCCACCCCCACAATGGGGCAGCTGACCACAAAATAGAACACCCGCCACGGCATGGTATAAGGCAGATGGGGCAGCCATGCGCCAAAGATATCCAGCAGATTGCCGAACACAAAGCCCACCACAAAACTGAACAGATAGGACGGGACAAATTTGCGCCGCAGAATCATAAGGGTAACCACCAGTCCCCCCTGGAACAGATAGGTCCAGGTTCCCAGGGTCAGGGACGGGAACACCAGGGACACCGCATAGGGAAAGCTGGATACCGGCGAAATGCCCAGCCCGGCATAGACCGTGAGGGAGACAGCAAAACTGTTGATGATCACCGCCACCGCCAGGGCCAGTTCCCCGCGCAGCGTTATACGGCGGGCTGTGGTTTGTTGTGCCTGCATAGAAAAAACTCCCTTACTGAAATGTTACATTGTCTTTTGTAACTATATTCTGTTTCCGGGATTTTCGCAAGTACAAAATCTTCCCGTGCCGGCCCGCCTTTATTCCCGGCGTTGATTTCGCGGCCGGCGCATATTATAATGAACGTACATAAACCGTCCGCCGAAAGGGAGGAATCCATTCATGAATTCCCGGGTACAGCGCTCCAAAGACTTTGTTTTTTCCGTGCTGGGTCCGTTCCTGGGCCAGAACATGCCGATTTTTGCCGGGTGCGCAACGTTATTTTTGTTGATGGCTTCCTTCCCCCTGCTGATCTGGGTTCTGGTAATCGTCAACCATTTACCGGGCTACTCCATCACCGATGTAGCCGATCTGCTGTACCAGTTCCTGCCGCAGGTCCCCGAGATCCAGGACGTGATCCTGGAAGTACTCTACGGGCTGAATACCCAATCCACCACCTTTGTGGCGTCCTTTGCAGCCGTGACGATGCTGTACTCTGCCTCCAGCGGTATGTATGCGATCCAGAAAGGACTGCAGCGGCTGACCCCCGGTGCCCGGTACAAGCTGTATGACCGGCTGCTGGCGATTTTGTATACGGTGATTTTTGAAGGGCTGCTGCTGGCGGTGCTGCTGTTGCAGGGGCTGCGTTCCATCTTCCGGCCGTTGAGCCTGCTGCTGGCCCGCAACCCTTACTGGAGCGATATCATTGAATGGTTCAGCCACTGGATCAGTTTCAGTGACATTCTTGCCATTCCCGTTCTGTTCTTTGCCATTCTGCTGATGTACACCTATGTACCAGGCGGCAAACGTTCCCCCCGCCTCCAGATTCCGGGCACCGTGTTTGCTTCCGCCGGGTGGGTACTTTTCTCCCGGATTTTTTCTTTCTATATCATGCATTTCTGGAAGCTTTCTTATATTTACGGTTCCCTGACCGCCATCATCCTGATGATCCTGTGGCTGGATATTATTGTCAATCTGCTGTTCCTGGGCGCCGCTTTAAACGCGGCCTTACAGCGAAAGAACTACTGATTTTTTGGAGCAACGCATGAAATCCTCCCTTT
Organism: Gemmiger formicilis; assembly: GCF_016901605.1. Classification (GTDB taxonomy): domain Bacteria; phylum Bacillota; class Clostridia; order Oscillospirales; family Ruminococcaceae; genus Gemmiger; species Gemmiger formicilis_B. Next base: position 5,575 of record NZ_JACJKP010000033.1, on the reverse strand, counting down.
CTATCCCGGCGCACTATCGCCCCGGCCTGGACGTGATCCGCCTTTTGGCTTTGTTGCCGGTGCTGTGTTATCATTTCTGCATCGAAGCCGCCCGGTTGGGTTTTGCCGTGCCCGCCTTTCTCATAGGCCGCGGCATGGCCGATTGGGTGGAGGTTGGTCTTGCCTGGTTTTTCCTACTTTCCGGTGCGGCGCTCTGCCTCCAGTGGCGCGGGCGGTTCCGCTGGCGCCCCTATCTGGTGGGCCGCGCCGCAGCCATGTACCCGGCTTTCTGGCTGGGGTTTGCCGTGCTTTTTCTGTACGGAGAGGTACTGCACGGCAACAACGCAGAAATCCCCCGTTGGCGCGTGATCTTTTCGATTTTGGGATTGGACGGCTACCTGGCCCCTGTGACCCAGACCTTTTACAAAATCGGGGAATGGTTTCTGGGCGTGATTTTGCTGCTCTATCTCGTATTTCCTCTGCTTTTGTGGTGCATGGAAAGCCGCAATCGCCGCCGTGTGCTTTTTGCGATTCTGCTTGTCTGCCAGCTGGTGTGGCCCGTTCTGTGCCCTGCACCGCTGGAAGCCGGCCATACAGTGCTGGGCCGTCTGCCCGCCTTTGCCCTGGGGGTCTGGTTCGGTTGCCTGCTGGCAGAAAACCGGATTCCTATGCCCTACTGCCTTTGGGGGCTGGCAGCCTTGCCGCTGCTGTGGGTATCTGCCGTACCGCACCTGGCTGTGTTGCTGGTGATTTCGGCGGCGCTTTTCTGGCCGGTTTACCGGTTGGGCCAGCAGATTCCCGACCGGTTCTGGAACTTGCTGCGCCGCCCGGCTGCCTGGAGTTACGGTGTTTATCTTGTGCACCATGTGCTGCTTACACTGGTTTTGCTGCCCGCCGCTCTGCGCCTGAGCCTGCCGCTGGCGGTATGGTTCCCGGTATTTTTGGTGGTAAGTTTTGCCTTGGCCGCCCTGCTGACCGCTATGGCCGCCCCCTTCAGCCACCTGATCAAGCGTGCCTTCTCTTGAACATAAAAGCCCCGCGAATCTTTGGACCGATTCGCGGGGCTTTTTTATGCCTGTTCTTGCCTGCAGATGCCAGGTTCCATCCCCCGGAAAGCCGCATAGGCTTCCACCTTCCGCAGCAGTTGTTTTTCCCATCCGGAAGGGAGTGGTTCAAAAAGCTTCCCGGTAACGTCCATCCGATTACGGACGGCTTTGGTTTTCCATATGCCCACAATCTGCCCCTGGAACAGAATCACATTTGGATTCGCCACCGTGCGCCACACCTGGCGCTGCAATGTGGTATCTTCCAGCAAAAATGTACGGTCCCGGGCATCCAGATAGGGGTCATGTGCCCCCAGCAGAACCAACGGCTCTTCGGCAGGGCGGGCCCCGGTCAGCGCCGGAAGATCGTTTTCCAACAGGTAGGCGGTTTTTCCTTCTTTTTGTACCGGAACCAGTTCTTCCTTTACCGCCTGCCACAGACGCTTTGCCTGCCGGGGAGTACACCCCAGCCAGGCCGCCAGATCCACCTGTGCAGCCGGGCCGTACCCGTGCAGAAATTTGCGCACCAGTTTTTGCTCTGCCTGGGGATCAGCAGGGATGGTATGGCCCGTCCACCGCCGATAGGAAGTAAAGGTAGGATGAGTTCCCCGCCGCGCGCCAAAAATCACCTGCCCCAGGAAGGCGCAGGGACGCAGTGCAAAGGAAACCACCGCGCCCCCTACGGTCTGCCGGTCCGGTCGACCGTACATAGAAGGGGCATTCCAGCGCTGCCGCTGTTCCGCAGGCAGCAGGGCGACAGCCTCCGCCGCCAGCACCCGGTCCAGTTCTTCCTTGCTTTGCACCGCGCATCCGTCCAGCAGGCGCACAGCCTGTTCCACCAGTGCCAGTGCATCCTCCCACTTCATGCCGAGAAAATCCAGCGCCAGTGTAATACCACGGGTATAAATCCACGGTTCCTCCCCCGGTTGTGCCGCCAGGGCTGACAAAAACACCGTGCTTTCTTCCGTGGGAAAGATTACCGGTGCCCCCCGGCAGCTCCATGCCTGCAGCAGTGTTTTTTCCTGTTCCAGGGCAGCCTGCAGGCCGGACCGGGTGCATTGGGGCATCCGCACAAACGCTGCGGTTTCCCACGCACCGGGCGGAGAATTTTGAAACCCGCACACCCCCGCCGCCGAAAGCAGCTGTTCCGGCGGGCAGGGGTGATCCAGATGATGGACGGCCAAACGATACCGCCTGACCTGTTCCGCCGTTACCTGTACTGCCGCAGCCATACAAATCAAACTCCTTTGCCTGAGAAAAGCCAAAACCGCGTGCCCTTTTGCGGGTACACGCGGCTTTGGGGTATTATTCCGCCACCAGAATAGTGACGCTGCGCGGTTCCAGTTCCAGCGCATCCCGGCACAGCGGGCCAAAAGGCGTTGTGCCCGCGTGGGTGCCATCACACAGACGGCGCCATGTGCCGGAAGGCAGGCTGACCCATTGCCGGGTACGTTCCGGATTGTAATAGACCACCAGCTGGCCCACCGGGTCGTTGCCTTCCGTTTCCGGTACAAACCCGATCAGCCATCCGGGCAGGGCCAGAATGAACGGTTCCTGTTCCCCGTAGGCCCCGGCCAGCCGCGGATAAGCCCGCCGGATGGCCAGCATACCCCGGTAAAACGAGGTCAACGCCGCAAATTCCGGCCGGCAAGCCCGCCGCCAATCCAACCGATTGGTGGACAGCGGCCCCTGGTAACTGTTGTGGTCCCCATATTTTGTACGGCCAAACTCCTCCCCTGCCTGGAAGAAGGGCATGCCCTGGCAGGTCAGGCAGATTCCCACCGCCATCCGGTTTTGACCCAGCAGGTCGCTGTCGGCCGCGTCATAGTCGCCTCTGCGAGCCACCGCTGCCAGCTTATCCCACAGGGTAAAATTATCGTGAGCGGAAACATACTGCACCACCTGCATGGCCTGCCGGGGGCGGAATCCCCGGGCACCGCTGCGCCAGGCCGCCACCGCGTGCAGCACATCATAGCCGCACTGGGGCGCCCCGTTTACATAACCCGCATTGGCTGCATCGAACACGTTGCCTTTGACGGCATCCCGCGTATCGTCACAGAAGAACCCGATGCGGTCACTCAATGCATCCAGCGCCCGTTTATCGCTGGGACGGGCACCGCCTTCCAGATTGGTGCCGCCGCCCGTCCAGGGTTCGCCATACATCAGAATTTCCTGCCCGCCGGGCAGCGCATCCAGTGCCGCACGGATGGCGTTCATGGTGTCCACATCTTCCAGCGCCATCAGGTCAAAGCGGAAGCCGTCAATATGGTACTCCCTGGCCCAATACAGAACCGAATCCACCAGATACTTGCGCACCATGGGGCGCTCACTGGCAAGATCGTCGCCGCACCCCGACCCGTTGGTCATGTTTCCGTTGGCCCAGCGGCGGTTCCAGTAACCGGGCACGGTGCGTTCCAGCCAGCTGTCCGTGTGGTAAGTGTGGTTGTAGACCACATCCATGATCACACCCAGCCCCGCACGGTGCAAAGCCTGGATCATCGCCCGGCATTCCCGCACACGGACCTCGCCATGGAAGGCATCGGTAGAAAAGGAACCTTCCGGCACGTTGTAATTCAGGGGGTCATAGCCCCAGTTGTATCCGCCGGGCCTGGTTTCGTCCACGGTGGCAAAATCAAAAATAGGCTGCAGCTGTACATGGGTCACCCCAAGCCGCTTGAGATAATTCAGGCAGGTGGGGTGTTCCCCATCGCCATCCAGGGTGGTATCCTCCGGCACAAACCCCATATATTTGCCGCGCCAGGCTTCGGGCACACCACTGTGCTCGTCAGCGGAAAAATCCGCCACGTGTACTTCCCACACTGCACGGGCATGGGCGGGAATGGACGGACGCCGGTCCTCTGCCCAGTCGTCGGGCTGTGCAGCATCCAGATCGATGACCATGCCCCGCTGACCGTTGGCCCCCGCCGCCCGGGCATAGGGGTCCACCACCGCAGCGGTATGGCCGTCGGGAAAATGCAGTTGATACAGATAATATACGCCGTTCAGATTTCCCGGTACGGTGACGGACCAAACGCCGTCCCCCGCCGGCTGCATGGTATGTTCCGCCAGCCCGGCGGCACCGGGTTCCTGATCGGTACCGGTAGCAAAAAGTTGCAGTTCCACTGCGGACGCAGTAGGCGCCCACAGTTTAAAAACCGTTTGTGCGGGGCTCCAGGTTGCGCCCAGATCCGCACCGCCATAATACGGCAGTTCGCAGGCTTGCTGCCAATTCATGGTAGATCTCCCCTTCTGGAATAAGAAAAAGCATGGTTTTATTGTAGCAGTCCCACAAAAAGTTTGCAAGTGGCACAGGCAAAGACAGCTTTTTGACCAAAAGTATTGACAGGGATGCTTTCATGTGCTATAGTTAGTTACACAAGTAATGAACCATATAACCAGAGAAAGGCGGTGAGCACTTGCCCCCTGTATTGAACGACCACACCTCCATTTATCTGCAAATTGCCAAAATGCTGGAAGACGGGATTCTGCGCGGCATCTACCCGGAAGAGACCCAGGCTCCCAGCACCAACGAGCTGGCGCGCACGCTGCGCATCAACCCGGCCACCGGTGCCAAAGGACTGAACCTGCTGGTGGAAGAAGGCATCCTGTACAAACGGCGCGGATTGGGCATGTTTGTTGCAGAAGGCGCCGCGGCCAAAATCCGTGCCAAGCGGCGGGAAGAATTTTTGGAACAATACGTCAAACCGCTGGCGGCCGAAGCCCGCAAGCTGGGTATTCAAACCGAAGAATTGCAGGCAATGCTGGCAGCTGCCTGCCAACAGGAGGAATGAACAATGGATGGGAAATTTTTACAGGCCGAAGGGTTGTGCAAAACCTACGGCAAGGTAACAGCGCTGGACCACGTGAATCTGACGCTGGAACCCGGGCATATCTACGGACTGATTGGCCGCAACGGCGCAGGCAAAACCACCCTGCTGGCTGCCCTGACCGCCCAGCTGCCTGTGGAGGAAGGCCGCGTGACCTACGGCGGGGAGCTGGTATGGGAGAACGAGAAGGCACTGGCGGACCTGTGTTTCAGCCGGGAACTTTCCGGCAAGCTGGGCGCCAGTGTGAACAGCCTGCGGGTAAAGGAATATCTGAAAGCCGGACGGATGTTTTACCCCCACTGGGACGAGGAATACGCACACCGTCTGACGAAACAGTTTGGCCTCAACGAAAAGAAACGGATCAACGCCCTTTCCAAAGGCATGATGAGCGCCCTGACCATCGTGCTGGCCCTGGCCAGCCGGGCGCCCATCACCATGATGGATGAACCGGTAGCCGGACTGGACATTGTAGCGCGGGAAGATTTTTACCGCCTTTTGCTGGAAGATTACGCCGCCACCGGACGAACCTTTGTGATCTCCACCCACATTCTGGAAGAAGCCGCCACAGTGTTTGAGCGGGTGCTGATTCTGAAAGAAGGCCGCCTGATCGAGGACTGCGACGCCGACGAACTGCTGGCCCGGTTCTGTGCGGTATCGGGACGGGAAGATGTGGTGGATGCCGCCTGTACGGGATATGAGGTACTGCACACCGAAACCCTGGGCCGC
>NZ_JACJKP010000320.1 GCF_016901605.1 Gemmiger formicilis | reverse complement strand
ACTGGGCATCGGCGTGGATAAATACCCGCAGGCAATCAGCTTTGTCCCGCAGAATGTAATCGGCACAGCGGCCCACAATTACGCAAGGCCCCTGACCGGCCAGCCGGCTGATGATCTGGTACTGGATTTTCCAGAGATAATCCTCGTTGGTGGGGCCAAAAGTCCGGCTGGACAGGTTGGACAAAAAGCCGCCGGGGGCATACTCCCCCGCTTCCTGTACAAACTTGGCGTCAAATCCGCTTTCCTCGGCAATTTTCTGGATCAATTCACTGTCGTAGCAGGGAATCCCCAGCTGTTCGGCCACCTTTTTGCCAATAGTGCGGCCGCCGCTGCCGAACTCGCGGCTGATGGTGATGACTCTGTTTTTCATGGGAAAAGCTCTCCTTTCTTTCCGAAGGCTCAGGGTGTTTTACCGGGCTTCGGGTACGGTTTTCAGCTGTTTGCGTTCATAGAGAATCAGGCCCAGAGCCAGCACAAAGGCCAGGCCATCTGCCACGGGGCCGGTCCACAGCACCCCTGCAACGCCCAGGAACCGGGGCAGCAGCAAGGCTGCCGGCACAAAAAAGATGATCTGGCGGGACAGCGACAGAATCGCCGACTTGACCGGTTTGCCCACCGCCTGCAGATAGATGGCCGCCACCGTCTGGAAACCGGTGAGCGGGCACAGCAACAGGAAGGTACGGAAAGACCGCACCGCAAATTCGTTGTAGAGCGCATCCTCGGAGCCAAAGAGCGACACCACGCTCATGGGTGCAAACTGGAAGATGCAGAAGCCGATCACTGCAACGATCTCGGACGCCACCAGGGCAATATCAAAGGCTTTGCGCACCCGGTGGTAGTCCTTGGCGCCGTAGTTGAAACCGATGATGGGCTGGGCACCGGTGGAAATACCCACCAGAATGGAGATCAGAATCTGGTTGACCTTTATCACAATGCCCATAGCGGTAAGCGGGATCTCGGAACCGTAGACAGACTGGGCGCCGTAGGACACCAGCAGGTTATTGGACAGCGCCATGACAATTGTAATAGCGATCTGGGTGATAAAGCTGCTGATGCCAAAGCTGAGTACCTGCAGGCAGGTGCGGCGGCGCAAACGCAGATCCCCCAGCGCGATGCGGAAGTTCTTGAACCGGAACAAATACACCACAGACACAATAAAGGTAGCCACCTGCCCCATAACGGTGGCAATGGCGGCGCCGC
>NZ_JACJKP010000319.1 GCF_016901605.1 Gemmiger formicilis | reverse complement strand
TTGTGGCCGTCGGTGTGCAACCCGGGCAGGCAAACGAACAAGGCTCCCGGCGTTACGGCCCGGGAATCATAACAAAGGTCCCGGATTTCGGTGCGGGCGTCGCCCTGCAGCACAACGCCGTCGGTAGCCTGTAAAAGCTCACACAAATTCATGCCGCATCACTCCCAAAAAACTGCTCATACCAAACCAGAAAGCAGTAGATACAAAAGATCTGCCGCCAGTTGTCCTGCCGGCGCCGCAAGTGCCGGTCTAACAATATATGCAGCTGGCGCACCTGAAAGAAGCGGGCGGCTGCCGGGCTGTCGAAGGCGGCCCGTACCCGGGCGGCATAGGCGGGCTGGCGCAGCCAGTCCCGTACCGGTACCGGGAACCCCCGCTTTTTGCGCTGGGCGCTGGGGCGGGGCAGGCGCAGTGCGGCGGCTGCCCGCAGGGCTTTTTTGGTCTGGCGGGCGTCAGCCTTGGCATCCGGTGGCAGGCGGCGGGCCAGGGCAAACACCTCCCGGTCCAGAAAGGGCACCCGCAGTTCCAGGCTGTGGGCCATGCTCATTTTGTCGGCTTTGAGCAGAATGTCCCCGGCCAGCCACAGGTGCAGGTCGCACCACTGCATCCGGGTCACCGGGTCCAGGCCGGTGCTGGCCTGCCAGTAAGGCCGTGCCAGATCAAAGGGCAGGACGCTGTGGTAGTCGTGGCGCAGCAGCCGCCGTTTCTGCCGTTCGGTCAGCAGGGCGGTGTTGCCGTAGTAGCGCTGCCATAGGGGCTGCGCCCGACGCATCAGAAAATTGATTCCCGGAATGGCGGGCAGTCGTTGGGCTATGCTGCCCAAAAAGCGCCGCAGCCCGGCGGGCAGCCGGTCATACCAGACGGCGGTGAACGGTTCCTTATAGATGTTGTACCCGGCAAAAAATTCATCGGCGCCTTCGCCGGAAAGACAGACCTTTACATCCCGGGCCGCTTCCTTGTTGAGAAAATACAGCGCCACCGCTGCCGCATCGGCCAGGGGCTCATCCATGTGGTACTGCACAGCGGGGATGGCGTCCCAGAATTCTTCCGGAGTGATCCGCCGGACGCGGTTCTCTATGCCCAGGACCCGGGTCAGCTGGGCGGCTTCCCCGGCTTCGTCGTAGCCTTCCTCGGCATAGCCGATGGTATAGCAGCGCGCCGGTCTTGCCAGCGAGGTGATATACGAGGAATCCACCCCGCCCGAAAGGAACCCGGCAACCTCCACATCGGCGATTTTGTGGGCGGCCACACTGTCCTGCATGATTTTGTCAATGACTT
>NZ_JACJKP010000318.1 GCF_016901605.1 Gemmiger formicilis | reverse complement strand
TATCATGCACTGAATCCATAGGTGCATGAGGGGAACCGCCTGAACTGAAACATCTAAGTAGGGCGAGGAAGAGACATCAACCGAGATTCCGTTAGTAGTGGCGAGCGAACGCGGAAGAGGGCAAACCGGAAGGAGAAATCCTTCCGGGGTACGGACCGCTTTTAGGACCCAAGTTGTTAGCCGAATGGTGTGGGAAAGCCATCCAAAGAGTGTGAGAGACACGTAGGCGAAAACGACGAGGGCTGCGCGAGTTCCAGAGTACGGCCAGACACGTGAAACCTGGTCGGAAGACGGGGGGACCACCCTCCAACCCTAAATACTACCCAGTGACCGATAGCGTATAGTACTGTGAAGGAAAGGTGAAAAGGACCCCGGGAGGGGAGTGAAAAAGAACCTGAAACCTTGTGCCTACAAGCACATAGAGCACATCAACGTGTGATATGGTACTTTTTGTAGAACGGTCCGGCGAGCGATTGTACGTTGCAAGCTTAAGCACTTAAGGTGCGGAGGCGTAGCGAGAGCGAGTCTGAATAGGGCGTTCAGTAGCGTGCAATGGGCCCGAAACCGGGTGACCTACCCATGATCAGGCTGAAGTGAAAGTAAAATTTCATGGAGGGCCGAACCGACCTCCGTTGAAAAGGCGGCGGATGAATTGTGGGTAGCGGAGAAATTCCAATCGAACTCGGAGATAGCTGGTTCTCCCCGAAATAGCTTTAGGGCTAGCCTCATGTTAGATACCCGGAGGTAAAGCACTGAATGGCCTAGCGCCCGAGAGGGTAGCGAAGCCTATCAAACTAAGAATGCCGGTGTATTGATGCATGGGAGTCAGACAGTGTGAGATAAATCTCATTGTCAAAAGGGAAACAGCCCAGATCTACAGCTAAGGTCCCAAATTGTATCTAAGTGGAAAACGATGTGAAAATACACAGACAACCAGGATGTTGGCTCAGAAGCAGCCACTCATTTAAAGAGTGCGTAATAGCTCACTGGTCGAGCGTCTTTGCGCGGAAAATTTAACGGGGCTAAGATACAAACCGAAGCTTAGGCTGCACGTAAGTGCGGGGTAGGGGAGCGTTGTGTAAGCGGAGAAACAGTAGCGTAAGCGGCTGTGGAGTTTACAGAAGTGAGAATGCCGGAATGAGTAGCGCGAATGAGGTGAGAATCCTCATGGCCGGAAACCTCAGGTTTTTGGAGGAAGGTTCGTCCGCTCCAAGTTAGGCGGGAGCTAAGGTGAGGCCGAAAGGCGTAGCCGATGCACAGACGGTAGAGATTCCGTCCCCACCGAAAGATTTAAGCGCAGGGACACTTT
>NZ_JACJKP010000317.1 GCF_016901605.1 Gemmiger formicilis | reverse complement strand
CGCTTCTTTTGTACCATTCTCTGGCGGGCGGAACCCTGCTGGCACACAATGTGTATGACAGTTATTCCCTGCAAGCCGAAAACTGGCTGGCCGGACGCAACTACATTGCCAATGGGGAACGATACACCTGGCTGGAACTGGCTATCTATCAGGGACGTTATTACCAGTCCTTCCCGCCGGTTCCCTGCCTGCTAATGCTCCCCTGGGTTCTGCTGTGCGACGGGGCTGACGCCGTTCCCAGCAACCTTATAGCCGCTTTGCTGGCGCTGTTCTGCGCGGGCGGCTGCTATGCCTGCTGCGCTCGTGCCCGACTCTCCCCCGCGGCGGCGTCTTGCCTGACCGTGTTCGTCGCTTTCGGTTCCAACACGTTCTGGCTTTCCACCAGCGGCGGGGTCTGGTTCATCGCCCAGATGCTCGGCCTGTGTCTGGCGTTGTGGGGCGTTTCCTTTGCCCTGCGCCCGACCACATTTTCCTGTGCGCTGGCCTCCCTGTACCTGGCTCTGGCCGTGGGCTGCCGCCCGTTCTATGCGCTCCTACTGGCATATTGGCTCATCCAACGGCTACGTCGGCCGCGGCCGTTTACCCGCCTTGCCGCCGCGCTGCTGCCTGCTCTAGTGGTCGCCGCCTGCCTTATGGGGTATAATGCGGTTCGCTTCGGTAACCCATTCGAGTTTGGCCACAACTATCTGCCGGAGTTCACACAGACCGTCAACGGGCAATTTTCGTTCCGCTATCTGCTGTCAAACCTTGCGAACCTGTTCCGCCCCATTCTGCTGGATGCCGACTTGCAGCTCCATTTTGAGATTTTCAACGGCTTTTTCCTGTTTGCCGCCAATCCGATATTTCTTCTGGCCCTGCTCCGGGGCGTGCGTGTCTGCCTTCGCAGAGAGCCTCAGCACGCGCTGCCTGTACCTATGCCGGGCTGGGTGGCTGGCGCCGCCTGCGTTCTGGTCACACTGCTGTACTGCCTGCACCGCACCATGGGTGGCTGGCAGTTCGGCACCCGGTATCTAATAGACTTGTTCCCCTGGGTGGTCGTGTGGTTTTGCTCCCGCCCACAGTGGACCCCCGGCCCCGGTGCATGGACCCTGTGCGGGATGGCAGTGCTGTTCAATCTGTATGGTGCCGTTTACATGCTGTAGACCTGACACAAACAAAAACCGCCCGGCAGGTATCGCTGTCAGGCGGTTTTGTTATTAAGATTCGCGGTCGTGATTACTCCGTTTCCCCGTCGCCGTCCTCCGGCGTTTCCCCGGTGCTTTCCAGTTCAATGTCAAAGGCAGCGCCGCAGTTGGGGCAAACCAGCTCGGATTCCTGATCCAACAGCGTTTCTTCATCCACCGTGGAAACAGCGCCGCAGTTCGGGC
>NZ_JACJKP010000316.1 GCF_016901605.1 Gemmiger formicilis | reverse complement strand
CGGCACCGGACCATCCATGTGCAGCGGACAGTGGTCAAACTCAGCGGGCAAAAGATCTTCACCAAGGAGCCGAAAACCGCCAGCGGCGACCGGCGGGTGTACATCAGCAAAGAGATGTGCAAGCTGTTAAAAGCGTGGAAGCAGGAATGTGCCTGGCAGATGGAACAGGCAGAAGGGCAGGCGCTGATCGAGGAAGATTATCTTTTCCGCCAGCCGGGCGGTGATCCCATGGTACCCACGACCTTTACCTTCCGCTTCAAGAAAATCCTCAAGGAAAACGGGTTGCCTCAAAACTTATCTGTCCACAGCCTGCGCCATACCAACGCCAGCCTGCTCATTGCCCAGGGTGTGGATGTCCGCACCGTGGCGGGGCTGCTGGGGCACTCCCAGCCCAGTACCACACTGGACATCTATGCCCACGCCTTTGATAAAACCAAGCGAGAGGCACAGGAAAAGCTGGGGAAGGTAATGGGGTTATAACAGGAAATGCTGTTTGCACCGCGTTTCCCAGTGTCCGTATCACGAAAAGAAAACAGGCAGTTACCCTCAAGCGAGGGTGACTGCCTGTTTTTTATTCTTCGGTGATCTCCAGCCGGGCCAGCGCATAGTCGATGCACATCTGCACAAGCTCATTGCGGGAACGGCCTGTTTTCGAGGCTACGTCCTCCAGCTTCGCCAGCATGGTGTCGGGCAGCCGCACCGATACCACTGTGGACTTTCCTACCGCAGGTTTGCGCTGCGGCACAATAAATTTATCCTCCTGCGCCATCGTGTACCTCCCGAGCATTTTGTTGTAGTTATTATGGCGCACAATGGTGTATTATTTATATATTACAAATATGTAATACATAATGTGGTTGAGGAGGATTTTCATGGACAAACGCGCACAAACTTGCTGTTTTACCGGCCACCGTCAGCTGCCTGCTGGGGAGGAGGAAGCTATCTGGCGGCGGGTGCAGGAACATCTGATTCTTCTATTGGAGCAGGAGGTCCGCTATTTCGGGGTAGGCGGCGCACTGGGGTTTGATACGCTGGTCGCGGAAAAACTGCTGGAACTGCGTGGGCAGTATCCGCAAATTCGGGTGATTCTGGTGCTGCCGTTCCGCGGCTACCAAAGCCGCTGGACAGCGGCCCAGCAGGCCCGCGCTGCGCGGATTGAATCCAGGGTCGATAAGGTGGTCTACTGCTGCGACGCCCCCAGCCGTGAGGCCTTTCTGGCCCGCGACCGGCATCTGGTGGACGGCTCGGCCTACTGCATCGGTTACTGCACGAGAACTACCGGTGGTACGGCGTATACACTGCGGTATGCGGAAAAGCAGGGATTGCGGATATGGAATCTGGCCGAAAGATAAAACCAATCTTCCCATAAAAACAAAAACTGATAAAATAGC
>NZ_JACJKP010000315.1 GCF_016901605.1 Gemmiger formicilis | reverse complement strand
AGTGCACCACCAGCGCGTCGGACAGAACGCCCACGATCAGATAGTCGCATTCCTCCTTGGCGCGCCGCAGAAGATTGACATGGCCCACATGAAACAGATCGAATACGCCGGCAATATAACCGACCTTATACTTTTTTGCCATGGAATACCACTTCCTTGTTCAAGAATTACAGGTTGGAAAAGAAGGCCAGCAACGTGGCATGCTCTGCTTGGTACTGCCGGTAGGGCGTGCCCGCATCGAACAATCCTTTATGGTGGGAGACCCGCTGGGCCAGCGGCGGGTACAGGCGGTACTGCGGCCCATACAGCTGGCGCAGAAGTTTGTCATACGCCATCGGGATGGGATACTGCGTGCCTTCAAATGGCTGGGGGATTGTCCAGCGCCAGTCCTCGGCTTCAGTCAGCACATGACTTTCCGCCGAACGGTACCGCGCCAAAACGGTCAACAGTGCATCGGGCTCGTCACACTCGGTGAGCGCCGCATGAAGCTGGTCACAAAGATCCCGGTGGGAGGTCTGCGCGACCTGCAGGGCTGTGACGCTATCCAACTGGTACAATCCCGGATAGATTTTGGCCAACAACATGGACTGCAGTCGATGAATCCTGGCAAACTGATCCTGTCGCCGTTCCGGGTTTCGCCAGCAGGCATCCAATGGCAGAATGTCGATCCAGATGCCCTGGTTGCAGTTGTGCCCCAGGTTGCGGCTTTCGATACCGGTGGTAGTGCTGTCCCGCAGTTTGGCATATCCGCCATAGAAACAATCGGGATCGCTTTCCGGCGTCTGCAGGAAATATTCGGCTGCCCATGCATTGGGAGGCAACGCGCACAGCTTATCATAGTCGGCGCGCGGCATGATGACATCCACATCATCGTCCCAGGGTACAAACCCCTGATGCCGCACAGCCCCCAGAAGCGTACCATAAAACAGGGTATAGTGCAAGTTATTTTGACGGCATACCGCATCAAACGCCTGCAAAAGCCGCAGCAGAACCTCTCGTTCCGCCTTATCGTCCCGCGTGGTCGGAAGCGCCAGCGCCTGGTCTTGCAGGCGAGCACGGTTGGCTTTCACCGCTTCCGCCGGTGCACCGGCGTGCTGATAGAACGGCTCATAGGCCTCGTAATTGCGGTTTTCCTCGATAAATCGAGCTTCCTCCTGTTCATATGCTTCCCACAGCGCGTCGGTCAGACCGTACCGCTGTTTGAGTTCCGCCAGCGGTAGCATTGCCTCCGCATCAGGTGCAAAACCATAGGTATAGCGCAGCGCCCGGAACAGCACATAACTGGCAGGGTAGTTTTGCCGCACAAATTCCTGGTCATAGAAAAGATAATTTTCCTCGGTATAGAAACAATTGAAGGGAATCATATCGATACAGGCACGGGCCAGTATGGGCCCCGCCTGCTGCAACA
>NZ_JACJKP010000314.1 GCF_016901605.1 Gemmiger formicilis | reverse complement strand
CCGGTTCAGCACAGTTGAGTAAAATAATATAGGGTTTGCCGATCGCGTCCAGTTCCTCCACAATCCGCTGTTCCGCCTCGCAATAGTTTTCTCTGGGAAGATCAGCCACGGAACCATCGGTTGTAACTACAACTCCCACTGTGGCGTGTTCGCGGATGACCCGCCGTGTTCCCGTTTCGGCCGCAAGGTCAAAGGGAACTTCGTGATCAAACCAGGGGCTCTTGACCAGCCGTGGGGCATCGTTTTCTTCGTGCCCAAGCGCCCCCTTGACCATGTACCCTACACAATCAATCAAACGGGCACGGAAGCTGCCGCCTCCGGAAAGTTCAATGTTGACAGCCTTTTCCGGAATGAATTTCGGCTCAGTCGTCATAATGGTGCGCCCGGCCGCGGACTGAGGCAATTCATCGTTGGCGCGTGCGCGCCTTGCCTCATTCTGAATGTGCGGCAAAAGCATCAGTTCCGAAAAACGCTTGATAAAAGTGCTTTTACCACTGCGGACGGGACCCACTACACCAAGATAGATATCACCGCCTGTACGCTGTGCAATACTTTGATAGATTTGTTCCTGGTTCACGGGTACTCCTCCTTTACAGCGCTGCCGGAATCAGCAGACATGCAGTTTCCGTTGTGAGGTCCTGGGGCGCTTTTCCGTCACATTCCAAATGGTTGGCTGCAACAAGATCTTTGGCGCGGGCATGATAGCGCTTGGCAATGTCAAAGATCCGTTCTCCTTCCCGTGCATAATACAGATACAATGCCGGACCGTCGTTGCCATCGGCGTATTCTTCTCCCAGTTCCACCTCACAAAGAGCTTCCGCAGCGGCAGCTTGCATCAGGGCCCCGGTTGTTTGAATTTCCAGTTCGACGCACAGCTGGGCATTGTTTTTGCTGCTGGTAATGCGGTTGACGGAAGCATTCATACTCACGCAAGCATCACCCGGAACGCCGTTCCAGCTTCCTTCCGGCTGCCAAACAAAGGGTTTATCATAGCAGGTCAGCTCACCACGGGCATCTGCGCAAAGAACATGGGCCGTCCCTTTGCCGGACAACCGAATCTGGGGTACGCCTTCTTTGGTCTCTATGGGGACTGGAACAGCCGCTCCCAGTGTGACAAAGCAGCCCTTTACGGTCACATCCGAATCTGGCAAATCATCTTCCAGAACAACAGAAATTGTTTCTGCCAGATCCGCTGTTTTGTGCAGCAGTTTACAGGCTGTTTGTACAGTCTGGGTCTGGCAAATCGTGGAGTATGCGTCGGCAACGACCGTCCGTGTTGCAGTATGCCAGACTTCCAGATGCAGTTTCCAGACCACCGCAAGGTTGGCTTCCCCGGTGCCATCAGAATCTGTGAGTGTGCAAGCAGTCACTTCACCCCATGCAACGCAGGAATCTTCCTCCGAGGCGCC
>NZ_JACJKP010000313.1 GCF_016901605.1 Gemmiger formicilis | reverse complement strand
TCCCGTTCCTCAAAACGGATAAACTCAATGTAACGGTGAGCTTCTCCGGTGACGGCGCGCTCCAGTGCAAAAGCGCCTGCTGCGTCGGCATCTCCCAGCATCTGGGCAGCCCGGGCACCGTGGTCAAAACAAAGCCGTGCAAAACGCAGCAATTTCAGGTCCTTGCCGGGGTCTGTACAGAGAAATCCCGTGGTAATGCGGTCCCGGACCACCGGACCAAGGCGCTCCAATCCGGCAGCTACCCGCTGGGCGTGAACAGGATCGGTGGCAATATCCCGGACGCCAAACAAGGTCATCTGGGCTTCTTCAGGCGGGCAGACTGCGGCGGGCAGTTCGTGACGGGAGAAACTTTCAAAAATGCAGCACAAAAAACCGGGGAAAGTGCCGTCATAATGGTAAGCGGTATCGGTTACATTCGCTTGGTAAGGCATAGAAGCGCCTCCTCCCGCACGGTTTGGGCGGCTTTATCGGCGGCCATGCCGTGTGCGGCCAGTTCGTGTACGGCAGGCGCAGCTGAGGGCAGCGGCTTGGCGGCAAAGTCATCCAGACTTAACTGTTGTATCCCTACGCCGAAGGCTTTGGGGTCCAGCAGGGCGCCGGCGATTTCGGCGCGGGTGCCGTGGGTCGGTGTGTGACCGCTGCAGGTGATAAAATATTGTGCCCGTTTCAGTACCACGCCGATGCGTTTCAACTCGGGCATTCCCAGACGCTGCAGCCGCCGCGCCTGTACAATGCGCAGAGCGCTTTTGGGACCGATGCCCGGTACCCGCAGCAGGTCGGCACGGCTGGCAGTGTTCACTTCCACCGGGAAAAACTCCGGATGCCGCACAGCCCAGGTGCACTTTGGGTCCAGGTAGGGGTCGAAATTGGGCTCCTCTTCATTGAGCAGTTCTGCGGCGGAAAAATGATAATACCGCAGCAGCCAGTCTGCCTGGTACAACCGGTGCTCCCGCAGCAACGGCGGACGGGTAGAAAGTGCCGGAAGGTGTTCGTCGGCCACAATGGGCAAATAGGCGGAGAAGAAAACGCGCTTGAGCGCGTATTTTTTGTATAATCCTTCCGTCAGGTTCATGATATGCAGGTCGCTTTCCGGTGTGGCGCCAATGATCATTTGGGTGCTTTGCCCGGCAGGGGCAAAAGCAGGCGCCCGTTTGTAAATGGCCAGTTCCCGACGGCTTTGGGCACTTTTGACGGCAATCTGACCCATAGGGCGCAGGATGGCGCTCTTTTTTTTATCGGGAGCCAGCTGATTCAAGCTGTTTTCGCTGGGAAATTCAATGTTGACGGAAAGTCGGTCAGCCAACAGACCGATGCGTTCAACCAAAAGGGGATCGGCGCCGGGAATGGTCTTGGCATGGATGTACCCGTTAAAATGGTATTCCTGCCGCAAAATGCGCAGCGCTTCGATCATCAGTTCCATGGTGCGGTCCGGGCTGCCCAG
>NZ_JACJKP010000312.1 GCF_016901605.1 Gemmiger formicilis | reverse complement strand
ACCGCCGACCGTGATGCTGCCGCTGGGCTGGGTGGAGGTGAACTCGGTGCCTTCGCCGCCGATGTAGCCTTCCTCGGTAGCCAGGGCCTGGCCGTCGGGGCTCATGCAGTAGGCGATGAAGTCAACGGCCACAGCGTCGGTGGGCTCACCGTTGGTAACGATGTTGAAGGGACGGGCCAGGGTGTAAGTACCGTTGGAAACATTCTCGGCAGTGGCTTCCACGCCGCCCACGGTGACGGCCTTGACGGTGTCGTTCAGAGAGCCCAGGCTGATGTAGCCGATGGCGGTCTCATCGTTGGCCACAGCGGTCATAACGCCGTTGGTGCTGCTCTGGATGGCGGCAGCCTCGGTGGTCATGTCCATCTTCTCGCCGGCATCGTTCTTCTCTTCCACGCCGGTCAGCTCGATGAAAGCGCCGCGAGTGCCGGAACCGTCCTCACGAGAGATCACGGTGATGTCCTGCTCGGTGTCGAAATCGCCGGTGGCAGCAGCCTCGGTGGACTCGGCAGCTTCGCTGGTGGAAGCGGCAGTGCTCTCGGAAGCGGCAGTGCTCTCGGAAGCGGCGGCGGACTCGCTGGTGGAAGCGGTGCTGCCGCAGGCAGCCAGACTCAGCGCCATGGTAGCGGCCAGAACAGAAGCAACAACAGAAGTACGTTTCATAACTATTTCTTCTCCCTTTTTACCAAAGTTTCAAGTGTTCTTTTGTTGGTTTTGCTGCCCCCGTTTGTCCGGGAGCACGTTTATTGTACCGCGAATGTTTTTTTGCATCGACCATAGTGGCGTACAATCGGCGTAAAGAATACGCAAAGTGTACAACTTCCATGCAAAGAAATTGTAAAATACGTAAAAAACAAGCAAAATTTACCCCTCTTTTGGCCAAAAAACGACGCCAGACGGCTCGTTTTACACAGATTTTACAAAACCTTTACCGTTCTCTGCTGGTGCCGGGCGGCAGCAATACATTATAATAGGGGACGGTATAGGGCGCGGCAGTGTGCCGCGCGGTTTTTACAAACCAAATAAGAGAATGGATGGTCCCTGTATGAGTATTTTCAACATCTTCGTACTTCTGGGCGGCCTGGCGATGTTCCTGTATGGCATGGACATCATGGGCAAAAATCTTGAGCAGACGGCCGGCGGCAAGCTGCAGGTCATTCTGAGCAAGATGACCTCTTCCCCGCTGCGCGGCTTTCTGCTGGGTCTGGCGGTCACCGCCGTGATCCAGTCCAGTTCCGCCACCACCGTTATGGTGGTCGGCTTCGTCAACTCCGGCCTGATGGATCTGTACCAGACGGTGGGCGTCATCATGGGCGCCAACGTGGGTACTACCGTCACCTCCTGGCTGCTGAGTCTGACCGGCCTGCAGGGCGAGAGCTTCATTATTCAGATGCTCAGCCCCGATGCCTGGGCCCCGCTGCTGGGCTTTACGGGCATTCTCCTGTTCATGTTCGGCAAAGAGCGTCAGAAGGGCATCGGCCAG
>NZ_JACJKP010000311.1 GCF_016901605.1 Gemmiger formicilis | reverse complement strand
TCCAGGTGACCGCCCGGGCCGGTGTGGACGAGGCCTTTGTGGAGATCCGGGGCACCCACACCAACGTGACCCGGATGGAACACAACGGTGAGGACCTGCTGCGGGACGGCGGTGCCCAGGAAGTGTGCGCCCCGGCGCCCGACAAAAAGCGGCTGAACGTGCGGGACATCCTGACCTACGGCGAGACCGTGGAGCTGGACACCATCCGGGATGTGCTGGAAAATCAGATCCAGTGCAACCGGGCCATCTCCCAGGCGGGGCTGGCCAGGCACTACGGTGCCGAGGTCGGCGCCACCCTGCGGGGCATGTTCCAGGAAGGCCCCTTTGAGATGCGGGCCGCCGCGGCAGCGGCTGCCGGCAGCGATGCCCGGATGAACGGCTGCCCCCTGCCGGTCGTCATCAACTCGGGCAGCGGCAACCAGGGCCTGACCATCACCATGCCGGTGCTGCTGTATGCCGAGGAAAACAACATTCCCCACGACCGGCTGCTGCGCGCCCTGGCCATTGCCAACCTGATGAGCATCCACCAGAAGCGGTTCATCGGCAGCTTGTCCGCCTATTGCGGCGCCACCAGCGCCGCCTGCGCCGCAGCGGTGGGTGTGTGCTGGCTGCAGGGCGGCAGTTATGAACAGATCTGCGGCGTCATCACCAACACGCTGGCCACCCTGGGCGGCATGTGGTGCGACGGCGCCAAGTCCAGCTGCGCCTCCAAAATTGCGGCGGCGGTGTACACCGGCCTGCTCAGCGTACGCATGAGCATGAACGGCCACCGTTTTGAACAGGGCGAAGGCATCGTTACCGCCAGCGTGGAAAAAACCATTGAGGATGTGGGCTACATTGCCCGGGAAGGCATGAAGGAAGCCGACCTGGAGATCCTGCGCCTGATGCTGGAAAACGGCTGATATTTTTACATCTCCCCCTGCGCTTCGGCGCAGGGATTCTTTTTTTACAATAATACGATCATTTTTCCATCCCTTTCTGCGGAGCGCAGACTCCGTACACCCCGCGTGCCTTGCAAATCCCCCCGGCGAGGTGTAGACTGAAAAGCAACAAACCGAAGGGTGAACGGAGGATGAATGCCCAAAAAAGCGGCAGTTTTATCGCGTTTTCCCGACGGGCCCGGGGCCTGACCCGGCAGCAGCTGGAAGCCAAATCGGGTGCAACCAACCGTGCTGTAAGCAAATGGGAAACCAGCCAGGGCCTGCCGGACATTGGCCCGGAACGGCGAGAACCTGACCAGCCCCTGGGCCCTGCAAGATGTGCGGGTCGTTTCTTAAAAACGTCTGTGCGTGGCCCGTACAGGATCACCAGTTCCCACAGATGGAGAGGAGTCTTTTCATGGAGCAGACCGATCACAGCCCCCTCGACGCGGCGGAGGCGTGGGCCCGGCTGGAAGCGGGGTTCTTTGACCAGTCCCGGCGGCTTTTCCGCCAGGCCTCTCAGGTCGCCCTGGCGGCAGTCTGCCATTCCCCCGGTCAGCGGGGATTGATC
>NZ_JACJKP010000032.1 GCF_016901605.1 Gemmiger formicilis | reverse complement strand
GGGGAATGGTTTCGTGCAGGGTGGCGGCGGGATAGCCGGCCAGCTGCTTCTGGAAGTTGCCAAAGGCCACGGCACTCTGGTAGAAATCTTCCGGCGTCTTGACCTGCTGCAGGCTGCCGGTGACGCCTTTACCCCGCTGGAGAAGGAAACCCTGCCCTGGGGTGCCAAGCTGATGACGCTGGAATGCGGCATCCGCTTCCTGACCGACTATCTGGAAGGTGACCACTACTTCCACACCACCCGTCCGGGCCAGAACCTGGACCGTGCCCGCACCCAGTTCAAACTGGTGCAGGATATGGAAGGCTGCTGGGACCAGATGGAAGCCATTGTGAAAAAATACTGCTGATTTTGCAGCAGACAAAACCGCACCGTATGGAAACCGGTGCGGTTTTTCTTTATAATGAGGTATACAGGCCTGTATTTTTGCCGGGGAAGGCTCCTTACCGGGCAAAACAGCGGGCATTTGGGCTTCTTTTTTGTTCTCTTTCCGGTTTATGTGACCTCATCACAGAAAACGACAGCCCGCGGGTGTATACTGATACCACAATGAACAACAAGGAGGACAAAACAATGTCTGTGCTGCATATTACCAAAAACAATTTCCAATCCGAGGTTCTGAACGCCGACCGTCCCGTACTGCTGGACTTCTGGGCTGACTGGTGCGGTCCCTGCCGTATGGTAGTTCCCCTGGTGGAAGAGATCGCCGCCGAACATCCCGAAATCAAGGTTGGCAAGATCAACGTAGACCAGGAGCCCGAACTGGCCGCCCAGTTCCAGATCATGAGCATTCCCACCCTGATGGTGGTAAAGAACGGCCGCATCACCCAGCGGGTGGTGGGCGCCCGCCCCAAGGCCCAGATTCTGGCCTTGGTACAGGAGGGCTGAACCATGGGATTCTTTGATTTTCTGCGCGGGCCGGACATCGACGCCGGACTGCAGGAATGCCGGAACACACCGGGCGCGCTGCTGCTGGATGTGCGAACCCCGGAAGAATACGCCGAAGGCCATCTTCCCAGCGCCCGGAACCTGCCGCTGCAATCGCTGGAAGGCATTGCATCGGTAGCGCCTGCCAAGGATACCCCGCTGTATGTGTACTGCCGCAGCGGCGCCCGTTCCGGGCAGGCCACCGGTCAGCTGCAGCGTATGGGCTACACCAAGGTGACCAACATCGGCGGTATCATGAACTATCACGGAAAGGTGGAACGATAAGATGAAAGTCGTCATCGTAGGCGGTGTGGCAGGCGGTGCCACCGCGGCAGCCCGGCTGCGCCGGCTGGACGAAACCGCAGAGATCGTTGTTTTTGAGCGGTCGGGGTTTGTTTCTTACGCCAACTGCGGCCTGCCCTATTACATCGGCGGCGTGATCGAAGATCAGGAGGAACTGACCCTGCAGACCCCGGAAAGCTTTTATGAGCGGTTCCGGGTGCAGATGAAGGTCCGCCACGAAGTCACTGCCATTGACCGCAGCGCCAAAACGGTGACGGTACGCAATCTTGCCACCGGCGAAGTTTTCCAGGAATCTTACGATAAACTGCTGCTGGCCCCCGGTGCCCGGCCCACCCAGCCCGCACTGCCCGGCGTGGGTCTGGACCGTCTGTTCACCCTGCGCACCGTGGAGGACACCCTGCGCATCCGCCGCTTTGTGGATACGCAGCACCCGAAATCGGTGGTGCTGGCCGGCGGCGGTTTCATCGGCCTGGAACTAGCCGAGAATTTGCGGGAGCGCGGGCTGGACGTGACCATCGTACAGCGCCCCAAACAGCTGATGACTCCCTTTGATGCCGACATGGCGGCGCTGATCCACCGGGAAGTGCGCGCTCACGGTGTCCGGCTGGCCCTGGGCCACACGGTGGAAGGTTTTGCCGAATCGGAAGGCGGCGTGCAGGTACTGCTCAAAGACGAGCAGCCCTTGCAGGCAGACATGGTCATTCTGGCCATCGGTGTGACGCCGGACAGCCGTCTGGCTGCCGAGGCCGGGCTGGAACTGGGCCTGAAGGGCAGCATTCTGGTCAACGACCGGATGCAGACCTCCGACCCGGACATTTACGCCGTGGGTGACGCGGTGCAGGTCAACCACTTTGTTACCGGGCAACCCGCCCTCATCGCTCTGGCAGGACCCGCCAACAAACAGGGCCGCATTGCAGCGGACAACATCACTGGCGGCGACAGTCGGTACAAGGGCTCTCAGGGCAGTTCGGTGCTGAAAATCTTTGATCTGACGGCTGCTGCCACCGGTCTGAACGAAGCCGCCGCCCGCCGGGCGGGGCTGGATGTGGAGGCCGTGGTGCTCTCCCCCATGAATCACGCCGGATACTACCCCGGTGGCCGCGTAATGACCATGAAGGTCCTGTTTGAGCGCAGCACCGGCAAGCTGCTGGGGGCCCAGATCGTAGGTTCTGACGGCGTGGACAAGCGCATCGACGTATTGGCCACCGCCATCCGGGCGGGCATGACCGCCGCCGACCTGACCGAACTGGATCTAGCCTATGCACCGCCCTACTCCTCGGCCAAAGATCCGGTAAATATGGCTGGCTATATGATGGAAAACCTGCTCACCGGCAAGGTGAAGCAGTTCCGGCTGGACGAACTGACTGCCCTGCCCCGGGATGGCAGCATAACGCTGCTGGATACCCGCACTACCGGCGAATACAGCAGGGGCCACGCCGACGGCTTTATCAACTTACCGTTGGACGAACTGCGGGACCGGTTGAACGAACTGGACCCGGCCAAACCGGTGTACGTTATGTGCCAGAGCGGCCTGCGCAGCTATCTGGCCTGCCGCATCCTGACCCAGCACGGGTTTACCTGCTACAACTTTGCGGGCGGCTACCGCTTCTATGAAGCGGTGACCACTGACCGTTGCCAGAGCGATCAGGCCTTTGCCTGCGGCATGGACAAATAAACGCGCCTGCCCAGCGCACCTCCAACGGGTGGTTCAGGTTTGGCGGTTGCCTCCCTTCCTCCCGAACTCATCATCACAACAAAAACGCGTTCCTGCGCCGTACCCCGGCCACTGGAACGCGTTTTTGTCTTATTGCTGTCCTGATCGGCAGGTATCCGCCGGTCGGGATTTCTTTTTTATCCTTCCGCCAGGGTTTGCAGGCGGGCAGGGTCCAGCAGTTCCACCGTACCCCGGGACAGCCTTACCAGCCCTTCCTCCTGGAAGTAGCGCAGCATCCGGGTGACCACTTCCCGCGGGGACCCCAGATGATGCCCGATAATCTCGTGGGTGGTCTTGAGCACCGTGCCCCCTTCCAGAGCGCTTTCTTCCAGCAAAAAGGCCGCCAGCCGTTTATCGAAACTTTTCCACAAGATCTGCTCCATAAGCCACATCACATCCGAAAAGCGGGTGGCCATCACCTCGTTGGTGTAGTTGGCCACCGGAGCGGATTCCTCCATCAGCTGCTTGTAGCGCTGGGCCGGAATCTGCCACAGCTCGGTATCTTTTTCCGCCTGAATGGCCACATCGTACTGCAGCCCCCGCAGAATGCAGGAAGCTGACAGCAGGCACATATCCCGGGCAAACAGCCGGTACAGGGTGATCTCGCGCCCTTCATCGGAAAGAATGTATGCCCGCAGCTGGCCGGTACGCACCAGCAAAAAGCCGATGCAGTCGGCGCTGCCGTTATGCAGCAGTGTACCGGCGGGCACTTTGCGCAGCACCGCCGCCGCGGCAAGATCCCGCTGCCAGGCGGGGGTCAGTTTATCCCATACGGGAAAGTATTGGGCAAATTCCATAGGTGTTTCCTCCCTTGGATGTAGCATACCGCAGCCGGGGGCAGCTGTCAAACAGTACCGCCCGGTAACTTTTCTTCCTTGCGGATAAAATGGGTCTGCCGGTAAGTTCGGGGTGCCACCCCGTACACCGATTTGAACGCCCGGGAAAAATGCAGCTGGTTGGCATAACTGACCATGGTACTGATGGTGCCGATGGGCAGCGTCGTTTCTTTGAGCATCTGGGCCGCCCGCGCCATACGGTAATGGAGTAAAAACGCCTGGGGGCTTTCCCCCATGGAGTCCCGGAACACCTTGCCGAAGTAACTGCGGTTCAACCCGCAGAACGCCGCGATCTCTTCAATGGAGATATCCCGCTGGTAATTCTGCTCAATAAAAGAAAGCGCTTCCTTCATATAAAAGTCCCGCAGCCGGCGCTGGCTGGGCAGGCGCCGCGCAACCGAGGACTGTACCAGCTGGTCCAGGAACAAAAAGCCGTTGCCGATCTGCCGCACCGGGCTGTCCTGGGGATGGTTGACAATGTACATCATCTGTTCCTGCAAGGTCAGACCGGCTTCGTGGTTCTGCGGCGTATACACCGGCTGGGTCGGGCTCAGCCCTGCCAGGCTCAGACTTTCGCTGACACGCAGCCCGTCAAACTCGATCCAGGTATATTCCCAGGGGTCATCCGTATCCGCCACATAGGTGGTGGTCTGGTCCGGCACGATCAAAAAACCGTGTCCGCCCTCAATATGGTAGGTCTGCTCGTTGGCATACAGGGTGCCCCGGCCCGAGATCACATAATGGAACAGGTAATGGTCCCGCTTGTGGGGGCCGTAGGAATGCAGCGGCTCGTTGCGTTCCCATCCGTACTGGTAGAGGGTCAGATCTACGAACCGTTCATCCTGGAATACATGGAATTTGAGCTTATTTTCGGTAAAAACGTCCTCTTTATGCTGCATCCGGCTTTCCCCCTTATTTTGTTTACACCCATTATATACCATAATGCGTCTACACTTCAATAAAAATCGCAGAAATCCTACAAATTGAGATATAAAAAGTGGGATAAAGATATTCACGACAGGTTGAACAAATTGTATAATAAAGCTACTGATTCGGGAAATATTTTGTGCATAGTGCACATTGCACAAAATTTTCAAAGAAATTTCATCAAATTAGCGAAAACCCATTCTCCCACTGCCGCACCGGCCGGGCGGGCAGCGAACCACTGCAGAACCACTGCAAATGATCAACAGGAGGAAGACATCTTATGAACATCAAACGGAAGTTGGTTGCCGGGTTGATGGCGACGTGCCTGACGGCTGGTTTAGCCACGGGCCTGACCGCATGCGGATCGGACAGCGCCGACGGTACCGTGAACCTGACGTTCCAGATCTGGGACGTTGCGCAGCGCGACGGCATGCAGGCGATGTGTGACGCCTACACCGAGCAGCATCCCAACGTCCACATTGAAGTGCAGGTCACCAGCTGGGATGAATACTGGACCAAGCTGGAAGCTGCCGCCATCTCCAACCAGATGCCCGACATCTTCTGGATGCACACCAACGAGATCCTGAAGTATGCCGACTACGGCAAGCTGGCCGACTGCTCCGACATTGTGGAGACCGAGCATTTCTCGGAGATTTCGCTGGCCAACGCCAGCGGTTCCGACGGCACCCTGTATGCCGTACCCAAGGACAAGGACACCGTCGGCCTTGTGTACAACAAGGAGATGTTTGATGCCGCCGGTGTTGCCTACCCTGACGAAACCTGGACCTGGGATGATCTGTGCGAAGCTTCGCAGAAGATCTACGACGCCACCGGCAAGTACGGCTACATGGCCTACGGTGACGACCAGCTGGGTTACTGGAACTTTGTGTACCAGGCAGGCGGCAGCATCCTGACCGAGGACAAGACCCGCGGCAACTTTACCGACCCGGCCACCAAGAAGGGCATGGAATTCTACATCGGCCTGCAGGACAACGAATGGTGCCCTGACCAGAACTACTTTGCCGAAACCGCGCCCGGCACCGCCTTCTTCTCTGAAAAGGGCGCCATGTTCTTTGAAGGCGACTGGAACATCCTGAGCGAGCTGCAGAACTACCCCGACATGGTGGGCAAGTGGGATGTGGCCGTTCTGCCCAAGTGCCCCGATCCCATCAACGGTGACGGCCGCGCTTCCATCTCCAACGGTTTGAGCTACGCCACCAGCGCCACCAACAAACACCTGGACATCGTCAAGGACGTGCTGAAGTTCTTCGGCAGTGAAGAAGGCCAGCGCATCCAGGGCGAGAGCGGCGCCGCCATTCCCGCCTACGAAGGCCTGGAAGAAACCTGGGTGGGTGTCTTTGATGAGTATCCCATCAACGTGCAGCCCTTCATCGACATGTTTGACTACTGCGTCCAGAGCGTGAACAACGCCGCCCGCCCCGAGTGGAAGACCCCCGTCAGCGACACGCTGCTGAAGATCTACACCGGTGAACTGGACCTGGATACCGGTCTGCAGACCATGCAGGACATTGTGGATGAGGCCAGTGCCGAATATTACCCGGAGGAGGATGCGTAATGCAAAAGACATCGAAGCTTGCCCGTGACGGTGCCAAGTGGGGCCTCATCATGGTGGCGCCCACCATCATCGGCCTGCTGGTTTTGAACATCTGGCCTTTTATTCAGGCCATTTACATGAGCTTTTCCAAGTCGCTGCCCTTCGGCATGTTTGAGTTCGAAGGCATCGACAACTACGTGGAGATGTTCCAGAACGCCGAATTCTGGAAGGCAACCGGGAACACCATCCTGTTCTGTATCCTGACGGTGCCGGTAGGCATCTTCCTGGCGCTGCTGGTTGCTGTATTGCTCAACAGCAAGATCCGCGGCCGCACCACCTTCCGCGCCATCTTCTTCCTGCCCATGGTCGTGGCGCCTGCCGCCGTCGCCATGGTTTGGAAGTGGATTTTTAACTC
Source organism: Gemmiger formicilis (assembly GCF_016901605.1). Taxonomy (GTDB): domain Bacteria; phylum Bacillota; class Clostridia; order Oscillospirales; family Ruminococcaceae; genus Gemmiger; species Gemmiger formicilis_B. The sequence goes on along the minus strand of NZ_JACJKP010000032.1, from coordinate 13,694 downwards.
CCAGTATGGTATTATCAATACGATGCTGGGTACCAACGTCGGTTGGCTGACCGATTCCCGCTTCGTACTTTTCACCTGCGCTGTGGTCCAGATCTGGTCCAACATCGGCTACGACGCCGTGTTGCTGCTGGCCGGCCTGCAGAACGTCTCGGCTACCTTGTATGAGGCTGCCGACCTGGACGGTGCCGGCAAGGTCAAACAGTTCTTCTCCATCACGCTGCCCATGGTTTCGCCCACCCTGTTCGTGGTTATGATCATGCGTCTGATGTCCTCCCTGAAGGTCTTCGACCTGATCTACATGATGGTGGATGACGCCAACCCCGCCCTGAACGACGCCCAAAGCTTGATGTCCCTGTTCTATCGTGAGAGCTTTATTGCCGGCGACAAGGGCTATGCGTCCGCCATCGTTGTCTGGACCGTGCTGCTGATCGGTGTTGTCACCCTCTTCCAGTTCTGGGGCCAGAAAAAGTGGGTCAATTACGAGGTGTGAGGTGTAAAGTATGAATACCAGTATGAAAAGCAACAAGCGGCTTTCCACCACGCTGACGTATGTTGTCCTGATCCTGGGCAGCATCCTGATGATCTTCCCCTTTGTCTGGATGCTCTTGACCAGCTTCAAGACCCAGGCAGAATCCATGGCCATTCCGCCGCAGATTCTGCCCTCCCAGTGGAATTTTGACAACTTCGTCACCGCCCTGGCCAGCCTGCCCTTCTTTAACCTGTACGTCAACACCGCCCTGTTGATCGTCTTCCGCGTGCTCTGCGCCGTCATCTTCAGTTCCATGGCCGGTTACGCCTTTGCCAAACTGCAGTTCCCCTGCAAGAACCTGCTGTTCGGCATCGTGCTGGTCCAGATGATGCTGCCCAGCCAGATCTTCATCACCCCCCAGTATCTGATGCTTGCCCGCATGGGCCTGACCAACACCATCTTCGCTCTGGTGTTCCCCGGCCTGGTTTCCGCTTTCGGTACCTTCTTCCTGCGGCAGACCTACCTGGGCATTCCCAATGAAATCGCCGAGGCCGCCTATCTGGACGGCTGCACCAAGTGGCAGACCTTCAGCAAGGTCATGTTCCCCCTGACCGGTTCCAGCTGCGCCGCTCTGGCGATCTTTACCGCCGTGTTTGCTTACTCCGACCTGATGTGGCCGCTGATCTGCAACACCGATTTGAACATGATGACTCTTTCTGCCGGCCTTTCCACCCTGAACGGCCAGTACACCACCAACTTCCCGGTCCTGATGGCCGGCAGCCTTCTGGCCATGATCCCCATGGTCATCCTGTATCTGCTGTTCCAGAAACAGTTCATCCAAGGCATTGCGATGACCGGCGGCAAATAATTCGTCCCATCGCTTTTATCGCCTGAAAACAGGCACTCCAGCGGCAGGCGGACGGCCGGTGCATCCGGTCCGCCTGCCTGCCGCTGTTTCTTTGGAAAACAGTGTGCCCGGACCCTTTTCTCTCCTGGTACCGGTCCGGCACTGTCTATATACTTTTTTCAGGAGGTCCTTTTATGGGCATTCAATTCGACACCGCCACAAGCATTTTTTCACTGGAGACTGCCCGCACCAGTTACCGTATGCGGGTGGATGAACGCGGGCATCTGCTGCACCTGTATTACGGACGCAGCATCGGCCAGGGCGACCTGAGCGCTCTGTTCCCCCCTGCCGACCACGGTTTTTCGCCGGACTATTACCCCTGCCGCCGGGAACGGGGCGTTTCGCCTGACGTTTTGCCCCAGGAATACACCGGCTGCAACGTGGGGGATTTCCGGTTGTCCTGCGTGGTGGTGCGCAATGAGGCTGGCGCCGCCGGTGCGGATTTTGTCTATGTTTCCTACCGTATCCAGCGCGGCAAGTATTCTCTGGAAGGCCTGCCCAGCGCCCATGAGGAAAACGGCGATGCCGAAACCCTCTGCATCACCCTGCGTGATCTTGTAACCGGCCTGGAACTGGATCTTCTGTACGGCGTATTTGCCGACCAGGATATCATTACCCGGGCAGTGCGGCTGCGCAACAACGGCACCGGCACCCTGCAGCTGGAAAAAGTTGCTTCCATGTGCCTGGACCTGCCTTTCGGCCAGTGGGATATGATCCATTTCCATGGCCGCCACGCCATGGAACGGCAGATGCAGCGCACTCCGCTGGCCAACGCCATCCAGACGGTTTCTTCCACCCGGGGCGCTTCCAGCCACCACCACAACCCCTTTGTGATCCTGTGCGACCGCAATGCTACCGAAACCTCCGGCCTGTGCTACGGCATGATGCTGGTCTATTCCGGCAGCCACCGCACCGATATTGAGGTGGACCAGAACGGCTCCACCCGTGTGGTCAGCGGCATTCATGATGAGCGTTTCCGTTGGGAACTCAAGCCCGATGAATCCTTTACCGCACCGGAAGTGCTGCTTTGCTGCGCCCCGGACGGACTGAACGCGCTGTCCCAGCGGTACCAACATTTTGTGCGGCACAACATCTGCCGCAGCCCCTTCCGCTTTACCCGCCGCCCGGTGCTGATCAACAACTGGGAGGCCACCTACTTCCAGTTCACCACCGACACCATCTGCCGCATTGCCGAAAAGGCCGCCAGCCTGGGTGTGGAAATGCTGGTGCTGGACGATGGCTGGTTCGGCAAACGCAACGATGACAACAGCGGCCTGGGCGACTGGTATGTAAACGAGGACAAACTGCCCGGCGGCCTGAATCCGCTGATCGAGCGCGTGAACGCCCTGGGCATGAAGTTCGGCATCTGGGTGGAACCCGAGATGATCAGCGAGGATTCCGACCTGTACCGTGCCCACCATGACTGGGCGCTGACCCTGCCCGGCCGTGACCCCGCCATGGGCCGTGACCAGCTGGTGCTGGACATGGGCCGCGACGAAGTGGTGGATTACCTGACCGACGTGCTGAGCAACCTGCTGCGCAACCACCACATTGAATATGTCAAGTGGGATATGAACCGCAACATGTCTGATGTGTACAGCCGCGCCCTGCCCCCCGAACGTCAGGGCGAAGTGGCCCACCGGTATATGCTGGGCGTTTACCGCCTGCTGGACCGGTTGACCACAGCCTTCCCCGACGTGTTGTTTGAGGGCTGTGCCGGCGGCGGCGGCCGTTTTGACGCCGGTATGCTGGCCTACTTCCCGCAGATCTGGTGCAGCGACGACACCGACGCCATCGAGCGGCTGACCATCCAGCACGGCACCTCCTTCGGCTACCCTGTTTCCACCATGGGCGCCCATGTATCGGCCTGCCCCAACCACCAGACCGGCCGCACCACGCCGCTGTGGACCCGTGCCGTGGTGGCCATGAGCGGCACCTTTGGCTATGAGCTGGATCTGGGCAAACTGACCGACGAAGAATGCGAACAGGTCAAAGAGCAGATCGAGACTTTCAAAAAATACTACGATGTGCTGCAGAACGGTCTTTACTACCGTCTGAGCGATCCCACCAGCGAGCCGCGGTATACCGCCTGGCAGACCGTGACCGAAAAAGAATCCCTGGTGAATCTGGTCCTGACCCATCCCGAGGCCAACTCCCGCCCGCTGCATCTCTGCCTGCGCGGCCTGGAAGAAAACGCTCTGTACCGTGTGGAAAGCCTGCACATTTACGGTACCACCTCCACCCCGGAGAACGGCGCTGCGAAGGCCGACCGCTACACCGGCGCTGTTTACAGCGGCAGCACTTTGATGTATGCCGGTTATACGCTGCCGCAGATGGTGGGTGACTTCCCCAGCGTGCAGCTGCATCTGGTTCGTGTGTGACACCAAAAAGGAGGATATCCGATGAAATCCGGAAAAAATAAAAAGGCAGCCGCCCAACCTGCGCTGAAAGCCGCCCCGAAACAGGAACAGATCAAGGCAGCCCCCGTACAGGAAAAGCTGAAAGCAGCCCCCACCCAGGAGAAGTTGAAGGCCGCTCCGAAGCAGGAGAAACTGGCTGCCGCGCCCGTGCCCGAAAAGCTGAAGGCTGCCCCGAAGAAGGAAGCCCTGAAAGCTGCTCCTGTAGAAGCCCCGAAGGCTGCGGCAGAGAGCGATGACGCCGTCTTTGAGCGCCGCCTGGCCCGCCACTACGACGAACTGAAATGGCTGTACTGTGAGCTGTACCACGGCGACGAGCAGGCGTTTGAATACTGCGTGAGCATGCTGCGCAAAGCCTGGGCTGACCGCAAACCGGCCCTGCGCGCCCAGGACGCCGCCCGGGAGGCCGACCCCAACTGGTATCGCCGGCAGGATCTGCTGGGTATGATGATGTATACCAACGCCTTTGCAGGCACCCTGAAAGGCGTGGAGGAAAAGCTGCCCTACATCCAGGAATGCGGCGTGAACTACCTGCACCTGATGCCGCTGCTGCAAAGCCCCAAGGGCCGCAGCGACGGCGGTTATGCGGTAGCGGATTTCCGCACCGTGCAGCCGGAACTGGGCACCATGGCCGACCTGGAACACCTGGCCGATGCCTGCCGCGAGAAGGGCATGAGCCTCTGCCTGGACTTTGTGATGAACCACACCAGCGAGGACCACGAGTGGGCCAAGAAGGCCCGCGCCGGGGAACCTGGCTACCGTGACCGTTACTTCTTCTATGACAACTGGGATATTCCCAACGAGTTTGAAAAGACTGTGCCCCAGGTGTTCCCCACCACGGCGCCGGGCAGCTTTACCTGGCTGGATGACTGCCAGCAGGTGGTCATGACCAACTTCTACCCCTACCAGTGGGACCTGAACTATGCGAACCCTGTTGTTTTCAACGACATGACCGAAAACCTGCTCTACCTGACCAACCGCGGTATCGACGTTATCCGTCTGGACGCTGTGCCCTATATCTGGAAAGAACTGGGCACCACCTGCCGCAACCTGCCCCAGGTACATACTCTGGTGCGGATGATGCGCATGGTCTGCGAGATCGTATGCCCCAGCGTACTGCTGCTGGGTGAGGTGGTCATGGAACCGGCCAAGGTCGTACCCTACTTTGGTATGCCGGAAAAGCCGGAATGCCACATGCTCTACAACGTGACCACCATGGCCACCACCTGGAATTCTCTGGCCACGGCGGATGTTTCGCTGCTGCGGCACCAGATGGATACCGTCTGTGCCCTGCCCCGGGACTTCCTGTTCCTGAACTACCTGCGCTGCCACGATGATATCGGCTGGGGTCTGGATTACCCCTGGCTGGGTGCCCGGTTCGGCACGGAGGAAGTAGCCCACAAGAAATATCTGAATGACTGGTTCACCGGCAAATGGCCCGGCAGCGACAGCCGCGGCGAGCTGTACAACGATGACCCGCGGCTGGGTGATGCCCGCCTGTGCGGCACCACCGCCTCGCTGTGCGGCGTGGAAGCAGCCGACTTTGAGCAGGACCCCTTCAAGATGGAACGGGCTATCAGCTGCGATCTGATGCTGCACGCCTGGATGTTGGTACAAAGCGGTATTCCCGTGCTGTACAGCGGCGATGAAATCGGCCAGCTGAACGACTACACTTACCACGACGATCCCGAAAAGTGGGATGACAGCCGTTACCTGCACCGGGGCAATTTCCAGTGGGATCTGGCGGAACTGCGCCATGACTCCACTACCCGCCAGGGCAAACAGTTTGAAGGTCTGCGCCGTCTGGAAGAGATCCGCGCCAAGGAACAGGCCTTTGACGCCCAGGCAGATGTATGGACCTTTGACACCGGCAGCGACCATGTACTGGGCGTCGGGCGCTGGTACAAGGGCCACAAGCTGATTGCTTTCTTCAACTTCAGCCCGGAATTTGTGCATGTATCCTCCTGGGAAAAAGGCCCCTACGATGAACTGATGTACGGCGGCCACCGGGACGACCTGAACGATGTGGAGCTGTATCCCTACGGCTTCGCCTGGTTCCTGCACACCGAATCTATCTGACACTCCCGTTTTTTCCCCATAAGCAGAAGGAGCGCACCCGTTGGGTGCGCTCCTTCTGTTTTTTGCTGCCTGCTTGTTCAGCGCAGCAGAATGCGGAATTTTACGGTATAGTCAGCTGTTCCGTCCAGACGGTAGGGCTCTTCCACATCGCTCCACCAGCTGTCGATGCCGCCCACACCGCGTACGGCCCCCAGTACCGTTACGCTGGTACGGCCGGTAACGGGCAATTCATCGGGATGCTGGGCAGCTTCCAGTTCCTGGGCTGTGTTGGGCAACGCACTGAAGGCGAAGGGTGTACCGCAGCTTTGCAATTCCAGCGCTGCCGTGGTACGGCCCCGGCTATCCCGCTGCTGCAGCACCGCCCGCCGGGTGTTCATATGCATACCGCCGTCCTGCGGTACCAGATGCGGTTCATGGTGCGGCACTTCCTCAAAGCTGCCAAAGGCTGCGCCTTTCCAGCGGTCGGGATAGGTTTCGCCGGAAAGCCCGGTCCAACGGGTCACCGCCACCGGGGCCGCCGTCTGGAACTTTACGCCAAAACAAGGCAATTCCGGTGCTTCCGGTGTTCCGTGGTAGGTAGCCTCCACTTCCATAGCGCCCCGGTCCGTCACCGTGTAGGTCAGCACGGCCTCGGCCTGGGGCACGCCCAGCAGTTTGAACCGGTAACGGACTGTCACCTTCTGGTCGGTGATCTCCACCTGTTCCGGTTTTCCGGTGCGGGTCAGCGCATCGGCCGCCATCCAGACCGCACTGCGCTGGGGGAACCCGCAGCCCCGGTCATTGTCGGTAGACGCACGCCATACCGCCGGGCGGGGCGCACGCCACAGCCACTCGTTGCCACGGATGCGCATCGAGACCGGGCCGCCCTCGATGTACGAGAACAGCACCTCAAAGCCATCGCCCTGTACCCCCAGGTTGCCGTCCCCTTCCACCACGGTCAGGGGCCGGGACGGGCGGGCTGCCCACCGGGCGGCCAGGGCTTCATCCGCCGCTTTGGCTGCAGCCGCGTTGCGGGCATCCCAGGCGGCACGGGTCTGCGGGTCGGCATACCAGTACCGCACCTCCTGCATGGCCGGTTTGGGGGTGCCGTCGGCATAGACAATGCCGTTGCCGCTGAAATTGTAGTCGGTGGGCCGTTCCCCAAAATCGCCGCCGTACCCCAGCACCCGGCGCCCGGCACCGTCCGTGTGGTACAGCGCCTGGTCCATGTAATCCCAGATAAAGCCGCCCTGGTACTGGGGGAATTCCTCCGCCAGGCGGATATAACTTTCCATGCCGCCCAGGCTGTTGCCCATATCGTGCATGTATTCGCAGAGAATAAACGGCTTGGCGGGGTTGGATTCCAGATACGCCCGGATGTTCCAGGGCTTTTCGTACATGCGGCTTTCCATATCGCTGATAACGTCAAATTCCCGGTTATGGAATACACCTTCGTAATGGACCAGCCGGCCTGGGTCGTTTTCGTGGAAGAAGTTGCTCATGGCCAGAATGTCCTCACCGGCATAACTCTCGTTGCCGCAGGACCAGATAAGCACCGCCGCATGGTTTTTGTCCCGTTCAAACATATTGCGGGCCCGGTCCACCACGCAGTCTTTCCACTCCGGTTTGCTGCCCGGCACGTTCCAGTCAGGGTCGATCCGGTCCAGCCGCTGCCAGCTGCCGTGGCTTTCCAGGTTGGCCTCATCGATCATATAAATGCCGTTGCGGTCACACAGATCATACCACAGGCTCTGGTTGGGATAATGGCAGGTGCGCACAGCGTTGATATTGTTGCGCAGGAACATCTCCATGGCAGCATACATATCCTCGGGGCCGATGGCGCGGCCTTTTTCGGCGTTCCATTCGTGGCGGTTCACGCCGTTAAAGACGATGCGCTCCCCGTTCAGGCACATGATGCCGTCGATCATCTCGAACCGGCGGAAGCCGATGTCATAGGGCACCACTTCCTGCAGATTGCCTTCTGCGTCGGTCAGTGTCAGCACCGCATGGTACAGGGTGGGCGTTTCATGGCTCCAGGGCTGTACTCCCTGCAGTTCCAGTGTATCGCCGTTCACCGGGCCGTCATACAGGACATAGCCTTCACTGTCGGTCAGACGCAGATGCACGGCGGCACCGGTGGTTTCCCCTTCCAGTTTCAGCCGGGGCGTCAGGGTGCCGGTGATGTTGTCCGGTTCCAGCCCGGCCTGCAGCCAGAGGTCGGCCAGATGCACCTTGGGTTTGGCGTACAGGAATACCGACCGGAAAATACCCGAGAACCGGAAGAAGTCCTGGTCCTCGATCCAGGAAGCACTGCACCGCTTGTGCACTTCCACGCACAGGCGGTTGACACCATCCCGCAGGCATGGGGTCAGGTCAAAGTCCGAAGGGGTAAAGCTGTCCTCGGCATAGCCCACAAACTGCCCGTTGCACCACAGGTACATGGCCTGTTCCACACCCTGGAAGCTGACACAGACGTTTTGCCCGCGCAAACCTTCGTCCAGGGTAAATTCGGTCACATAGCTCCCCACCGGGGCGTGGTCCCAGTCGATCTGAGGCGGGTTCAGGGCGGCGTGGCCGTCCCACGGATAGATGGTATTGGTGTACTGCAGTTCTCCGTAGCCCTGCAGCTCGATATGCCCCGGCACCCGGATCGTACCGAAAGCGGAGAGGTCCGCTCCCTCCTGCCAGAAGTCCGCCGGGCGGGCTACCGGGCAGGGGCTGTAGGCAAACTGCCATTCTCCATCCAGGCTTTGACGCAGGCTGCTGCGCCCGTTTTCCGCTTCTTCCTCGGTGCGGTAGCACACATGGTCGGAATGGGCATCCAGCCGGTTGACGGCAAAAACCGTGGGGTCAGTCAGCCAGCAAAGTTCCGGCTTACGGTTGTTCATACGCAAGGCTCCCTTCATGATCTTCGGCTGCAACCAGCCAGCTCTGTATTGTTAATTTTGCGCGCCGGGGATCTGCCCCCGGCAGCAGCGCAGCAGATGTACGGCCGGTTTGGGACGGCAATTTGCGTAAAAATGCTTTTTCGGTTACCGCCTGCCCGCAACGACCTGCCAGAATTTTCCCGGCACTATCTGCTTGCTTGTATATAAATTGTACCTGTTCCGGCAGGGCGGTGCAACACCTGCACAAGAAATATTTTAGACACGATACCGGCAGTCTGCGCAATGAATAGAGCAATTCTTTTCCCGAAAGTTCATTGTTTTTCACAACCTATAGTAGTAAAATAAAGTCACAATCCCCTGCGGTGAGCCCCCTTCCCGCAGGACTTTTCGATTGCCCAAAGGAGGGATGCCATGCGTGACTGAACTGACGCCGGACCATGTATTGGGAGAACTGGCCGCCATCGCCTTTGCAGACCCCGGTACCGAGCGGAGCGGTCAACCCATCAAGGTAGCGGACAAGCTGCGCGCCCTGGAAATGCTGTACAAGCACCTGGGCCTGGGCGACGGCCAGACCACAGAGGGGGTGATCATCGTAGACGAAGCATAACAAAGGAGGGGTGCTGTGCGCATCTATATTAAGCAAATCATGGCACCGGTGTTCTGGCCGGTACACACGGCCATCCGCCGCGGCACCGTGCAGGAAGTGGTGGCCAAAGGCGGGCGCGGTTCGGGCAAGTCCAGCTATCTTTCGCTGGAGCTGGTATACCAGCTGCTGCGCCACCCCGACTGCCATGCGGTGGTACTGCGCAAGGTAGCGGGCACCCTGCGCAACAGCGTGTACAATCAGATTGTATGGGCCATCGGTGCGCTGGGGTGTGCCCGGTATTTCCGCTGCACCGTCAGCCCCATGGAATGCACTTATCTGCCTACGGGGCAAAAGATTCTCTTTTTCGGCCTGGATGATGCGGGCAAGCTCAAAAGTTTGAAGGTTCCTTTTGGAGCCGTAGGGCTTTGTTGGTTCGAGGAGCTTGACCAGTTTGAAGGGCCGGAAGAGGTTCGCAACGTGGAACAGAGTATTCTGCGCGGCGGGAACTGGACTCTGACGCTGAAAAGTTTCAACCCGCCGGCCATGGCCCGCAGCTGGGTGAACCGCTATGTGCTGGAACCCCGGCAGGGCAAACTGGTACACCATTCCACCTACCGGGACCTGCCGCCGGACTGGCTGGGGGAACGGTTCTGGGCGGATGCGGAACATCTGCGCAAGACCAACCCCGATGCGTACCGCCATGAATACGGTGGCGAGGTGGTGGGCAGCGGCGCCGCGGTGTTTGACAATCTTTTTCTGCGGGCGGTACCGGACGAGGAGATCGCTGCCTTTGACCGGCTGTACCATGGGGTGGACTGGGGCTGGTACCCCGACCCCTGGGCCTACAACGCCGTTTATTACGACGCAGCCCAGCGCACACTGGTGATTTTTGACGAGCTGACCCGTACCCGCACCCCCAACCGGGACACCGCCAAACTGCTGGTGGAGCGAGGTGTGGGCGGCGACGAAGGTGGCTTGCTGACCGCGGATGCCGCCGAGCCCAAATCCTGCGCCGACTACCGGGCTGCGGGCCTGCCCTGCCGGGCGGCTATCAAAGGCCCCGGCAGCGTGCGGGAAAGCATGAAATGGCTGCAGGGACTTTCCGCTATTGTCATTGACCCGGAACGTTGCCCGGCCACGGCGGCGGAGTTCAGTGAATACGAGTATGAACGGGACGACCGCACCGGGGAGGTGCTGCCCGGCTACCCCGACGTAAACAACCACCATATTGATGCGGTGCGTTATGCGGTAGAAAGCATCTGGCGGCGGCGCGGCGTATGACCGTACCCAAACAAAAAAAGGGACTGCCTGGGGGCAGTCCCTTTTTGCTTTTATCAGGCCAGACCGGAGGCCTGCACCAGTTTTGTTTTGCACAGGGCGTTAAAACCTGCAATGGCGCGCCCCACCCCCACCATAGAGATGAAGGTACCAAGGCCCACACCGGCCAGCGGATTGCCGAAGCAAAAACCGATGATCAGCGAAAGACTGACGCAGCCCAGGTCAAAGCAGTTTTTGCAGAAGCCCAGTTCCCGGCCGCTCACCTGAGAGATGACACTGACAATGCCATCCCCGGGGTTGGGAATCAGCTGCATATCCACCGTCATAGCCGCGCCCACGCCGGTAAGCAGAATGGCCGCCACCAGCAGCGCCAGGTCGGCGGGCAGGTTGCCGCTTTTGTAAGGGATCACCGCTCCAAAAATATTGAGAAAACGGGTGAACACGATGCTCAGCGGAATTTGCAGCAGGTCGGTCCAGCGCCTTTTTTTACCCTTGATGACAAACTGCGCCGCCACAAACAGGCAGTAGACCACCAGCGTCAGGTTGCCAAAATCCCAGCCGGTTGTCTGGCTCACGGTAAAGGGCACCGACACAATGGCCGATGCCCCAAGGCCCGTCTTGGTGTTCAGCGTCAGGCCCAGTGCCAGCAGCACCATACCCAGCAGATAGAACCCCCAACGGGCGAAAGTTTGTTCTTTTGTTTGTTGCATTTTTGCCACTCCTTATCCAATACAAGGATATACCCGGACGGCAAAAATGTCAATTTTTTGAGATTTTCGTTCAGCCGTTTTGATTCGGACTGCCTGAAAAATAACTGTCCAGCTGTTCGGCGGCAGCATCCAGTTGCTGGCGGGCAGCCTCTTCCCCTGCGTCCAGCGCCGGGTCGGTGCCCGCGCTGCCGGAGGACTGGGCGGCATCGATCTGTTGCTGGATCTGGGCCTGGGCAGACTGGGCATCCTCCTTCGCCTGCTCCTCCTCCAGCTGTTGCTGGATCACCTGAATTTGGTTTTCGAGTAACTGAATCTGTTGGTCAAACAAGTCGATCTGCTGCCGGTAGTTTTCCGCCAGTTCTTTTTCCTGGTCGGTGGTTCCGGCCGCCAAGGTGTCCATAGAAACCTGCAGTTCATCCCGCTTGTCCTTCAGTTGGTCCAGCTGATCCTGCAGGGATGCCAGCGTTTCGGCCAATGTCTGGCTTTTCAGCGGCAAAGGGTCCTCGGAAGTACTCTGGTTTTCCGCCGCTTGGGCCAGCAGTTCCTGGGCCATTTCGGCGGTGAGGGGCTGGGTATCTTCTTCCCGATAGGCGGTAAGATAGCGGGGTTGCGTCACACCGCCGTTTAGTAACACTTCAAAATGCAGATGCGGGCCTGTGGAATAACCGCTGGTACCCACATGGCCGATAAGGTCCCCGGCCTTGACCGTCTGGCCGTTGGCCACCGTATAACCATCCATATGGGCATAGAGGGTGGACCACCGGTTGCCGTCCATCCCGGTGCCGTGGTCCAGGATCACGCAATACCCAAAACTGAAGTGGTAATCCGCGTAGGTCACCACGCCGCCCTGGGCCGCATACACCGGCGTGCCAATATCGGCCACCAAATCGTCTCCCAGGTGACCTTCATTCATGTAGCTACTGACATACTCATACTCCACCGGGCATAGGAATCGGGGGCTGTTTTCAGGGTCATCCAGGTTGGGCAGGCCCGCCGTGTTGGCCGTAAAGGTCACGGCATTCTCCGGTGTGGCGGTGGACTGGGGCGCGGGTTCGGACTGGGTGGTTTCGGCGGTCTCGGGGGTGGCTTCCTCCACCTGGGGCTGCATCATGCAGGCGGTGACACTAAGGCCCACCGCTGCCGCGCAGACTACCAGCGCCCCGGCACCAATTTTGCGGTAGTGCAGCAAATGCACAATGCGGGTCTTGACGCTGCCCTGCCCGAAGGCCAGGGACCCCGGCGCCATCCGCCCCTGCAAGGCATACTGTAAAATACTCTCGCAATAGGCATTGCGGGCGGCGGCATCACAGTCCCGCACGGCGGCTTCGTCGCAGGCGGATTCCATCTCCCGTTCCAGTTGGCGGAAGGCCAGCCAGGCCAGCGGATTGAACCAGTGCAGGCAAACCACCGCATAAAACAGCGGCTTGATCTGGGGGTCATGACGGCGCAGGTGGGTGCGCTCATGCAAAACCACCGCTTGCCGGGCCGCGCCGGTAAGCGCCGCGGGCAGGTAGATGCGCGGGCGGAAGATGCCCAGCGTAAAGGGCGCGGGCACACAGTCCCCGCTGTAGCAGCCATCCCCCGTTTTGCAGGCCAGAGCCACGGCGTGCCGCAGCCGGGCATACCCGGCCACCGCCCGTACCGCCAGCACCAGCACCCCCACCGCCCAGACGGCGGCCAGCAGGTGCCACACCGTCAGCTGGGTGTACCAGGGCGCGGCGGATGCAGCTACCGCAGCAGGCGCCTGGATCACCGGCGCCGGAGCGGGGGCGGGGCCTTCTGTCAGGGCCTGGACCGTATCGGCAGCCTGTGCCAGTTGTTCATTGCGGGGGCGCGGCAAGGTAAGAGGTATCCCCCAGGGCAGGGCAAAACGCAGCCCCACCGCCAGCCACAGCCAGCAAAGCATCCGGCTGGGGGTATGCACCCGCCGCAGCAGCGCACTGACGGCCAGTGCCCCCAGAGCTGCCGCACCGCCCCACAGGCTGAGTAGCAAAAAGTGCAGCACGGCGTCACGCATAGGTCACACCTCCTTGTCGTGGGCGGCGTCCAGCAAGGCGCGAATCTCGGCAGCTTCAGCGTCACTGATGGGCTTGGCGCTCAAAAACGCCGCCACAAACCGGGGCAGACTGCCGCCAAAGGTCTTGTCCACCACGGCAGCACTCTCGGCACACTGAACGGCCTGTTTGGCCACCCGGCTGGTCACAGTGCCGCCCTCGTTTTGCAGCACGCCCCGTTCACACAGTTTTTTCAGCACCGTGTAGGTGGTACTCTTTTTCCAACCCAGAGCGTCGGCGGCCAGCTTCACCAGCTCGCCGCTGGGCAGCGGTTCATGGTCCCACACCAGGCAGGCAAAGCGGTATTCTCCTTCCGCCAGGCGCAGC
>NZ_JACJKP010000310.1 GCF_016901605.1 Gemmiger formicilis | reverse complement strand
AGGTCAAAGCGCTGCTGATCGCGGCGGTCATTCCCGCTGTGTTTACCGGCATTACCGAGCCCATCGAGTACGCCTTCCTGTTTGTGGCACCGCTGCTTTTTGTGGTGCATGCCGGCTTTGCGGGCCTGGCTTACCTGCTGACCTATATTTTCCAGGTCAACGTGCCCGGCCCCAGCTCCTTCGGCGGGCCCTTCCTCAGCACCATCTTCAACGGCATTATGCAGGCGGACAAAGGCTCCCACTGGATCTGGATCTTCATTCTGGGCGTGGGCTTCTTCTTCCTGTATTACTTCACCTTCCGGTTTATGATCCTCAAGTTCAACTACAAGACCCCCGGCCGTGAGGACGAAGGGGAAGCAGTGGAACTCAAAGGCAAAAAAGTGGACGATGAAACCATGGCTGTGATTGTGGAAGGCCTGGGCGGCAGCGACAACATCCTGAATGTGGACGCCTGCTTCACCCGTCTTCGCGTCAAGGTCAAGGACAAGAGCCTGGTCATGAGCGACGATGACTGGAAGAAAAAGACCGGCGCCAACGGTGTGGTGCGCGTGAACGACGGCGTACAGATCGTTTACGGTACCAAGGCCGATATCTATAAAAACAATCTGAAAAACGTTCTGGGCATGGAGTAAAAGCAAGCGCTCTTTTTGCCCCGGAACCGGGAAAAAACGGAAAAACACGCCGAAGCCTGTGCTTCGGCGTGTTTTTTTTGCTGCCGTGCGGCAGATTCCCGCTTTACAGAGATTTTCCCGCGGGGGACGTGGGGAGATGAGGAATCCATCCGCGGATGATTGCCGACAGTATGGGATGTGTTGTTATATAAAACAAAGAAATGTGATAAAGTGAATGAAATGTTGTCATATAAACTATGGTCATCGAGCCATCGGCGCGGTATACTGAAAGCAGAAATCACACAGGAAAGGGAGCACCCCAAAATGAAAATCGTCATTGCCATTGACTCTTTCAAAGGAAGCCTGTCTTCCCTGGAAGCCGGCGAAGCCATTGCCCAGGGGGCGCTGCGGGCTTTGCCCGGCGTGGAAGCAGTGGTGCGGCCGTTGGCGGACGGCGGCGAGGGAACAGTGGAAGCGCTGGTGGCCGGTATGCAGGGCACACCCCAGCGGGTCACGGTTACCGGTCCCATGGGAACCCCGGTAGACTGTACCTACGGTATTCTGCCGGATGGCCGTACAGCTGTGCTGGAAATGGCAGGCGCGGCAGGGCTTCCCCTGGTGGCGCCGGAACAGCGGGACCCGCTGCGTGCCACCACCTACGGGGTAGGCGAGGTGATCCGGGATGCCATTGGTAAGGGATGCCGCCGTTTTATTGTGGGTATTGGCGGCAGCGCCACCAACGATGGCGGCGTAGGCATGCTGCAGGCGCTGGGATACGGATTCCTGGACCGGACCGGGCAGCCCATTGCCTGGGGGGCGGCAGGTCTGGCGGGCCTGTGTACCATCACCACCGACCAGGTGATGCCGGAACTGGCAGAGTGCGAATTCAAGGTCGCCTGCGATGTGACCAATCCGTTGTGCGGGGCGCAGGGCAGCAG
>NZ_JACJKP010000309.1 GCF_016901605.1 Gemmiger formicilis | reverse complement strand
AGGCCCTGCTGCTTTCCCTGATCGGCATTCCCATCGGTTTGTTGCTGGGCTGGCTGCTGGGTGGTGTACTCACCCCCATCATTACTGCACGGCTCGATGGCGTCACTACGGTGGTTTCGGCCAGTCCGTTCCTCTTTGCGGGCGCCGCGGTATTTGCCCTGATAACAGTGCTGATTTCCTGTCGCCGTCCCGGCAGTCTGGCAGGCAAGGTTTCCCCGGTAGAAGCGGTGCGCTATACAGAAGGCAAGGCTTTAAAGCAGAAGAAAAAACGAAACGGCAAGGGCGTTTCTCTCTTGTCCATGGCTTGGGCCAATCTGGGCCGCAGCCGGGGCAAGACCTTCCTCACGGTACTGTCCCTGACCCTTGCAGTGGTGTTGCTGACCTTTACCGTCACCTTTACAGCCGGCTTTGACATGGACAAATATGTTTCCAACTTTACCGCCAGTGACTTTATCCTGGCTGATGCCGGCCAGTTCCAGACCGGCGGAGATGCTTATAATGACGAGATGGGGATACCGGAAGAGGTCATCGACGCGGTGGATGCCCAGGGCGGTATTACCGGCAGCGG
This sequence comes from Gemmiger formicilis, assembly GCF_016901605.1. GTDB lineage: Bacteria > Bacillota > Clostridia > Oscillospirales > Ruminococcaceae > Gemmiger > Gemmiger formicilis_B. The sequence goes on along the minus strand of NZ_JACJKP010000309.1, from coordinate 1,003 downwards.
CCGCGTTTACGGAAAGACCAAACCGGCACAGGAATTTGTTACCGAGGAATATTACCGTTCCATGTGGAGCCGATGGAACACACCGGAACAGCTGGACAGTATGGTCGCCTTTCAGGAACGCACTGAGGATGGATTGCTGGCCGATGGCGTTCAGCTTTACGGTATGGACCCCTTTGCGCTGGATTACCTGACGGTATTGGAAGGGGACCTCTCCAAGATTAACGACACCGAGGGAAATTATATCGCCGCTGTGTACAGTACCGACGACTACGATGAGCCTATGATGGACAGTCATTGGGCCCGATTGGGGGATACGGTAACCATTCGTTATGTGGAAGAGTATGAATACTATGATCCTGCCACCGGCAAGGTTTTTGGTTCCAGAGAAAATGTGCCCGAAGGGGCCGCTTACGCTGAGCGGGCCGTCAAATACCGGGATGTTGACTACACCGTAGCTGCTCTGGTGGCAGTACCTTCTGCGTTAAGTTACCGTTACTACGGCCGGGACGAATTTGTCATGGGGGCCGAAACCTTTATCCGGGATACGGGCACCGATTCTGTTATGTATTACGCCTTTGATACCACGGAAGAAGCCAATGCAACGATGGAAGCCTTCCTCAAAGACTATACAGAAAATGTGAACCCTCAGTTTGACTATGAGAGCAAAGCAACCTACGCCTCGGAATTCGAGAACATTAAAAATATGTTCCTGTTGCTGGGCAGCGCCCTGAGTTTTATTGTGGGACTGGTGGGAATCCTCAACTTCTTTAATGCAATCCTTACCGGAATCACCGCACGCCGTAGGGAACTGGCCGTGCTTCAGTCTATCGGTATGACCACCCGGCAACTGCAGACGATGCTGGCGCTGGAAGGACTTCTCTACACCCTGGGATCTGCCTTGCTGGCCTTTACCCTGATTTTGATTACGGCCCCCATCGTGGGACCCGGCCTCAACGGAATGTTTTGGTTCTTCACCTATCACTTTACCATCTGGCCGATCATG
>NZ_JACJKP010000308.1 GCF_016901605.1 Gemmiger formicilis | reverse complement strand
AAGGTCAGAGCCGGGTGTTGGTTCCGGTAGTGATCGAGGGAAATATAGTACCGAAGTCTGGCTGGATGAGAGGCGAGAAAAGCTGCGTGTATATCTAAGGTGCCCGTACCGCAAACCGACACAGGTAGGTAGGAAGAAGATTCTAAGGCCAACGGGAGAAGGGTTGTTAAGGAACTCGGCAAGTTGACCCCGTAACTTCGGAATAAGGGGTGCTCACGAGAGTGAGCCGCAGAGAATAGGCCCAGGCAACTGTTTACCAAAAACACAGGTTTGTGCTAAATCGAAAGATGACGTATACGAGCTGACGCCTGCCCGGTGCTGGAAGGTTAAAAGGAGATGTGCAAGCATTGAATTGAAGCCCCAGTGAACGGCGGCCGTAACTATAACGGTCCTAAGGTAGCGAAATTCCTTGTCAGGTAAGTTCTGACCCGCATGAAAGGCGTAATGATCTGGGCACTGTCTCAACAGCCCGCCCGGCGAAATTGTAGTACCGGTGAAGATGCCGGTTTCCCGCGACAAGACGGAAAGACCCCATGGAGCTTTACTGTAGCCTGATATTGGGTTTCGGTGTTGCATGCACAGGATAGATGGGACACTGGGAAGCTGAGGCTTTGGCCTTGGTGGAGTGGACGTTGGGATACCATCCTTGCGACATTGGAATTCTAACCTGCGCCCTTGAATCAGGGCGGGGGACATTGTCAGGTGGGCAGTTTGACTGGGGCGGTCGCCTCCTAAAATGTAGCGGAGGCGTTCAAAGGTTCGTTCGATCTGGACGGAAACCAGATGATAGAGTGCAAACGCATAAACGAGCCTGACTGCGAGACTGACGGGTCGAGCAGAGACGAAAGTCGGAGTTAGTGATCCGGTGGTATGTGAGTGGAAATGCCATCGCTCAACGGATAAAAGTTACCCTGGGGATAACAGGCTGATCTCCCCCAAGAGTCCACATCGACGGGGAGGTTTGGCACCTCGATGTCGGCTCATCGCATCCTGGGGCTGAATTCGGTCCCAAGGGTTTGGCTGTTCGCCAATTAAAGCGGTACGCGAGCTGGGTTCAGAACGTCGTGAGACAGTTCGGTCCCTATCTGTCGTGGGCGTAGGATATTTGAAAGGTGCTGTCCCTAGTACGAGAGGACCGGGATGGACGAACCTCTGGTGCACCAGTTGTCACGCCAGTGGCACAGCTGGGCAGCTATGTTCGGATCGGATAAACGCTGAAAGCATCTAAGCGTGAAGCCGGCCTTAAGATAAGATATCCCACTGAGTCAATCAGGTAAGACCCCTTGAAGACTACAAGGTTGATAGGCACAATGTGTAAGTGGAGTGATCCATTCAGCAAGCGTGTACTAATAGGTCGAGGGCTTGACCCCATCTTGATCAGATACTCTATTTGCTAGCAGTTCGATATTCAGTTTTGAGGGTACATCCTCAACAAGAGAAGCAGATGACAAGGTCATGTGCATGGCCGGTGTCGATGACGGTGAGGTTCCACCTGTTCCCATTCCGAACACAGAAGTTAAGCTCACTTGTGCCGAAGATAGTTGGCTGGAGACGGCCTGTGAAAATAGGTAGATGCCGGCTTCTC
>NZ_JACJKP010000307.1 GCF_016901605.1 Gemmiger formicilis | reverse complement strand
ATGTCTGACTCCCTAGAAAGGAGGTGATCCAGCCGCACCTTCCGATACGGCTACCTTGTTACGACTTCACCCCAATCACCAGTTTTACCTTCGGCGGCGTCCTCCTTGCGGTTAGACTACCGACTTCGGGTCCCCCCGGCTCTCATGGTGTGACGGGCGGTGTGTACAAGGCCCGGGAACGTATTCACCGCGGCATGCTGATCCGCGATTACTAGCAATTCCGACTTCATGCAGGCGAGTTGCAGCCTGCAATCTGAACTGAGACGTTGTTTTTGAGTTTTGCTCCACCTCGCGGTCTTGCTTCTCTTTGTTAAACGCCATTGTAGTACGTGTGTAGCCCAGGTCATAAAGGGCATGATGATTTGACGTCATCCCCACCTTCCTCCGTTTTGTCAACGGCAGTCTCGCCAGAGTCCTCTTGCGTAGTAACTGGCAATAAGGGTTGCGCTCGTTGCGGGACTTAACCCAACATCTCACGACACGAGCTGACGACAACCATGCACCACCTGTCTCGATGTCCCGAAGGACTTCATGCATCTCTGCACTATGCATCGGATGTCAAGACCTGGTAAGGTTCTTCGCGTTGCTTCGAATTAAACCACATACTCCACTGCTTGTGCGGGCCCCCGTCAATTCCTTTGAGTTTCAACCTTGCGGTCGTACTCCCCAGGTGGATTACTTATTGTGTTAACTGCGGCACTGAAGGGGTCAATCCTCCAACACCTAGTAATCATCGTTTACGGCATGGACTACCAGGGTATCTAATCCTGTTTGCTACCCATGCTTTCGAGCCTCAGCGTCAGTTGGTGCCCAGTAGGTCGCCTTCGCCACTGGTGTTCCTCCCGATATCTACGCATTCCACCGCTACACCGGGAATTCCACCTACCTCTGCACTACTCAAGGCCAGCAGTTTTGAAAGCAATTTATGGGTTGAGCCCATAGATTTCACTTCCAACTTGCCGGTCCGCCTGCGCTCCCTTTACACCCAGTAATTCCGGACAACGCTTGCACCCTACGTTTTACCGCGGCTGCTGGCACGTAGTTAGCCGGTGCTTTCTTGTTAGGTACCGTCATGATTCGTCCCTAACGACAGGAGTTTACAATCCGAAAACCTTCTTCCTCCACGCGGCGTCGCTGCATCAGGGTTTCCCCCATTGTGCAATATCCCCCACTGCTGCCTCCCGTAGGAGTCTGGGCCGTGTCTCAGTCCCAATGTGGCCGTTCAACCTCTCAGTCCGGCTACCAATCGTCGCCTTGGTGGGCCGTTACCTCACCAACCAGCTAATTGGACGCGAGTCCATCCTGAAGCGAATAAATCCTTTTCCCGCTGTGCCATGCGGCACCGTGGGCTTATGCGGTATTAGCAGTCGTTTCCAACTGTTGTCCCCCACTCCAGGGCAGGTTACTCACGCGTTACTCACCCGTTCGCCACTAAACTTGAAAAAGCAAGCTCTCTCAAGTTCCGTTCGACTTGCATGTGTTAGGCGCGCCGCCAGCGTTCGTCCTGAGCCAGGATCAAACTCTTTATAAAATGGTATTAAATCACTTTATAAGTGTTTAATCTTGTAAATCACTCAGACACAATCGCTTGCGTCCTGTTTGAATTACTTGTAA
>NZ_JACJKP010000306.1 GCF_016901605.1 Gemmiger formicilis | reverse complement strand
GTTGCCAGACCAGCTTTATTCTAGCACAGGAGGTTCTTTCTCTTCACTAAAGTATTTTTTATCCACCCCCAGTTGAACTGGGGGTTTTATCATGCCTATTCGGCGCCAACAAAAGAAAAAATCCGAACCTTTTATGTCATCTAAGGTGATAGCTTCTGTGCCGTCCTTATAGTTAAAAGTTAAGATGATTTTATCATCATACACATACACTGCGTTTACAAAGCTGTCAATTAAACGTTGCCGCTGTTCTGGTTTACTGATGTCGATAGCACGAAAGCGGTTTAGGAAAAACAAAATCTGTTCTTTCGTCAAGTGTGGCTTTTTCAGTTCTTCTTGTAAGATACTGACTGTCAACCGCTCTTTTGCGGCCTCCAGTTCCTCCAACCGCTGCTTTGTGGACGAAGTGAAAAGCCCCTGCTGAATGGCATTCAGCATATTTTCTATTCCCTGTTCAGCTTGTGCAAGCTGCCTTTTTAGGACGGGCAAAGAGTTACTTTCACGCGATTGTACTTCCAGAACCATTTCCGCGATAGCGGCAAGGGTTCTATCATCAAATATCATTCGCATGGTGCGCCCAACCACCAGATTTTCTATCCAATCTTTTTTTACTGCCTTTTTGGTGCAACCTGTTTTTCGCTTGGCGCTCCCACATTTGTAATAATAGTGCTTCTTTCCCGTGTGGCTGGTTCCGCTTTCGCCTACCATGAGCCGTCCACACTTACCGCAAAACAACTTGGTTGTAAGCAAAAATTTCTCGTCAGCCTTGCTCATAGCTGGGGCACGCTTGTTCTTTTCCATACGCGCTTGTACCCGGTCAAAGAGTTCTTGCGGAACAATGGAGGGAACACCGCCAGGTATTACTACATCTTGATATTTATACTCACCGATGTATTTGCGGTTTTTCAAGATAGAGTTAAAGCTGCTCATAGTATACGGCTTATTTCGTTTAGTCTGTAATCCACGTTCGTTCAGAGAATCCACAATAGCACGAATGGTTTCCCCCTCGGCATAGCGGGAGAAAATCTCAACCACCAAAGGCGCGGTAATAGGATCAACCTCTAACCGTTGGTCTTTTCCCAACAGATAGCCCAGGGGAATCCCGCCGCCATTATTTAACCCCTTCAAGGCGTTTTCTTTCTGACCCCGATGAATTTTTTCGGACAATTCAACGGAATAAAATTCGGCATAGCCCTCCAAAAGACTTTCCAGTAAAATTCCAGTGCTATCCTCGGCAATGGCCTCCTTTGCCGATACTACCTTTGCGCCATTCTTCTTTAGTATGGCTTTATAGTGGGCACTGTCATAACGATTTCTGGCAAATCTATCCAGTTTCCAGACTAAAACAATGTCAAAAAGTCCCTTTGCGCTGTCTTTAATCATGCGCTGAAATTCAGGACGATTATCTGTCTTTGCGGACAAAGCCCGGTCAATGTAGGCACTTAAAACCGTGATACCGTTTCGCTCGGCGTACTCCTTGCACTCTCGAAGCTGTCCCTCTATACTTTCTTCGCGCTGGCTGTCGGAGGAATAGCGGGCATATATTACGGCTTTCATATTTACACAACCTTTCGTTATTTCGTGGGTGGCTTGCCCACCTTGCCGGGGGCGTTACCC
>NZ_JACJKP010000305.1 GCF_016901605.1 Gemmiger formicilis | reverse complement strand
ACTGCTTGTTGAATACTTCCAGGATGGTTTCGGCGTGGCGGTGGTTCTTGGCAAAGATGATGGTCTTGCCCAGTTTTTCGCCGTAGTCGATTTTCAGGCCGTGGGTCATGAGCAGGTCGAGGGCCTTGCGGATGGTATCTTCGTTGAAGAGCCATTCGTTCAGGGCCGAGGACTGGATGCGTTCGGGCAGTTCGCCGTTTTCGTCGGTGAAGGTGTTTTCATACTCGGCCTTTTCCTCGGGGGAGAGTTCGTCGTAGACGATGCCCTGTTCCAGGAATTTGAGCTTGCTTTCCACCGTGCGGTAGTCCACGAGGAACCCGTCTTTGACGGCCTGGGCCAGTTCGTAGCCGTAGGTGGGCACGCCGTTTTGCAGTTCAAAGACTTCGTAGGTGTTTTTGTCGATTTCATCCTTGGGGGTGGCGGTCAGGCCTACCAGCGGGGCGTCGAAGTAGTTGAAGATGTCCCGGTATTTGTTGTAGATGGAGCGGTGGGCCTCGTCGCAGATGACCAGATCGAAGTGGCCCACGGTGAAGAGTTTGCCCTCCTCGTCGTGGACGGTGTCGATGCAGTTCATCATGGTCTGGTAGGTGGAAAATACGCAGTGTGCGGCGGCGTTGTCCTTTTCCTCACAGAGGTTGGTGACCGAGAGATCAGGCAGCAGGTTCACAAAGCTGCGTTTGGCCTGGGTGACCAGAGAATTGCGGTCAGCCAAAAACAGGATGTTTTTCACCCAGCCGCGGCGCAGCAGCACATCGCACAGGGCAATGACGGTGCGGGTCTTGCCGGAACCGGTGGCCATGACCAGCAGGGCTTTGCGGCGGTTCTGGGCAAGGGCCTGGCAGGTAGCCTTGATGGCGCCCTCCTGGTACCAGCGCCCGGCAATGTTGCGGTCCACCTGGATGTTGTCCAGCGGGGTGCGCATGGCCCGCAGATTGAAGAGCTTTTCCAGGTCCCGGCGGGAATAGAAAGCAGCCACCCGGCGCTCGGGGTAGGTGCCGTCGTCCAGGCGGGTGTCAAAGCCGTTGGTTAAAAAGACCACCGGGCGGCGGCCGCATTGCTTTTCCAACTGGTCGGCGTAGAGTTTGGCCTGCTGGCGGCCCCGGGCGGGGTCCACACAGGTTTTTTTCGCTTCGATCACGGCCAGGGGGCGGTGGGCGTCGTCGTAGAGCACATAGTCGGCAAAGCCCTCCCCGGCGCGGTTGGGCATACCGGGCACGGGCACTTCGTTCAGCCAGTTTTTTCCCTCCACCCAGCCGGCATCCCGCAGCATGGCGTCGATGTAGAGCTTGCGGGTCTTGTACTCCGACAGATCCAGCGGTTTGGGGGTATAGGCGGGCTGTTGGGCGGCGCGGCGGGCGGACAGTTCCTGCCGCAGGGCCTGGTTTTCGGCCATCAGGGCATCCAGATCCACCTCAGGCGCCGCGGGCACCGGCCCGGCGGGCTGCTGGGTGAGAAGGGAAGCGTCAAAGCTGCCGGGGGTGTAGTGGGTGCCGTAGCAGCAGGCCACAAAGTCCATAAAGTACCACAGGTTTTCCAGGCAGAGGGCGGCCTCCTCGGGGGTGACGGGCTTGCGGTCGGCGTGGTTGGCGGTGTTGCCGGTCTGGCGTATGTAGTTCAGCCGCCGCCACAGGTCCT
>NZ_JACJKP010000304.1 GCF_016901605.1 Gemmiger formicilis | reverse complement strand
TACGGGGCATGTTTCACCCCGCAAATTGTCCGAAAAACTGCCCGATAGCTGGACCAATCCCTTCAACGGGCAAATCCAGGAGGGCGGACTGTTCGGACTTTTGCCCAAGGCCAAGCGCCGCAGCGAGGAATTCATGGGCGCAGCCCTGCTTTTCTGGCTGAAAAAATACTCCGATGAGGAGTTCTGCCGCGCCATCGGCAGTATGAGTTACACCCAGGGCCAGCCCACCGCCCAAAGCAATCCGGCGGCCCAACCGGTACAGGAAAATGATACAAAGGAGAATGCATTATGATCCGTATTACCATGCAGAACGGCAAGACCATCGACATTGAACTGAACCCGGCGGTTGCGCCCATCACCTGCGAAAACTTTGAAAAGCTGGTGAAGCAGGGCTTCTATAACGGCCTGACCTTCCACCGTGTCATTCCCGGCTTCATGATTCAGGGCGGCTGCCCCCTGGGCAACGGCACCGGCGGCCCGGGCTGGCACATCAAGGGCGAGTTTGCCCGCAACGGTGTGGCCAATGACCTCAAGCACACCCGCGGCGTCATCAGCATGGCCCGTGCCATGGACCCCAACTCCGCCGGTAGCCAGTTCTTCATCATGCACCAGGATGCCCCCCATCTGGATGGCGATTACGCAGCCTTTGGCAAGGTAGTCAGCGGCATGGACGTGGTGGATGAGATCGCTGCCGTCGAAACCGACTGGAACGACAAGCCCCGTACCCCCGTGGTCATGGAAAAAGTGGAAATTATCTGATGGAAACAGACCCCGCCGCACAAAGCGGCCGTCTGTAATCTGCCGCCGCCCGCAAGGGCGGCGGTTTTTGCATCCTGGGCGCTTTTGCAAATACGGTTGAAAAAATCCCGCAAATCGGTTATACTATTTTGTAATCATAGTGTAATTTCGGGCCTTGGCCCACTTTATAAAAAAAGGAGCAAACAATGGCACATACCGTAATGGTCACCGGCGCGGACGGCTTTATTGGCAGCCATCTGACGGAAGAACTGGTCAAGCGCGGCGAAAAGGTCCGTGCATTCTGCTTGTACAATTCCTTTGGCTCTCTGGGCTGGATCGACACCCTGCCCCCGGAGATCCGCAATGAGATCGATGTATTCATGGGCGACGTGCGCGACCCCAACGGCGTGCGCACCGCCATGCGCGGGCAGGAGCGGGTGTTCCATCTGGCGGCGCTCATTGCCATTCCCTTCTCTTACCACAGCCCCGACAGCTATGTGGACACCAACATCAAGGGCACGTTGAACGTGCTTAACGCCGCCCGGGAACTGGATACCCAGCGCGTGCTGGTCACTTCTACCAGCGAGGTCTACGGCACCGCCCAGTATGTGCCCATCGACGAAAAGCACCCCTACCAGGGCCAGAGCCCCTATTCGGCCACCAAGATCGGCGCTGACCGTCTGGCCGAAAGCTTCTACCGCAGCTTTGATCTGCCGGTCACCATCGTGCGGCCCTTCAATACCTACGGCCCCCGCCAGAGCGGCCGGGCCATCATTCCCACCATCATTACCCAGCTGCTGGCCGGTCAGACCGAGATCAAGCTGGGCAGCCTGACCCCCACCCGTGACTTCAACTACGTGAAGGACACCGCCAACGGCTTTATGACCATTGCAGACTGCG
>NZ_JACJKP010000303.1 GCF_016901605.1 Gemmiger formicilis | reverse complement strand
CGGCTCAAACAGATCGTGGTGGATCAGGTGGAGAGTATGGAGACGACGCTGGCCCACCTGCTGCCAGAGATGACCTCCAATCTGCTGGCGCCGGTATGCGTTCTCGTGTATCTGTTTACGCTGGACTGGCGTATGGCATTGCTGAGTCTGGTGTCCATTCCTGTGGGCATGGCTTTTATGATGGCCATCATGGGCAGCTATGGCAAGGACTATCAGGGTGCGGTGGAGACGACCCAGGCTATGAACGAGACCATTGTGGAGTACATCGGCGGCATTGAGGTCATCAAGGCCTTCAATCAGGGAAAGAACTCCTATGAGAAGTTCTCCTCCCGGGTACGGGCCAATGCTGCCTACTACTACAACTGGATGAAGAAATGCCAGTTTGGAATGGCGCTGGCCTATGCCATCGCTCCCACCACGCTTATCACGGTGCTGCCTGTGGGCTGGATCTTCTACACGGACGGCAGTTTGTCCGCAGAGGTATTTCTCACCACCATCATCCTGTCCATGAGTATTGTGGGACCTCTCATTGCCGCCATGGGCTTTGTGGATAATCTTGCCAAGGTAGGTACCATCGTGGGCTCGGTGGACGAGATCCTCCTGAAGCCGGAGCAGGATCACGGAACACAGCCGGCACAGCTGGGAAGACCGGATATCGCCTTGGATCATGTCTCCTTTGGATATGCCCAGGACAAGGAGATCCTCCACAACATCTCCCTCACCATTCCGGCCGGCAGCCTCACCGCTTTGGTTGGCCCCTCCGGTTCGGGCAAGTCCACCATCGCCAAGCTCATCGCCGGTTTCTGGGATGTGACCGAGGGCCGCATTACCCTGGGCGGCGTGGAGGAAAGCCGTATCCCGCTGGAACAACTCTACGACCAGGTGGCCTTTGTTTCTCAGGACAATTACCTCTTTGACGATACCATCCGGGAAAATATCCGCATGGGCCGGGTAAATGCCACGGATCAGGAAGTGGAACAAGTCGCCAAAGCCGCCGGATGCGACGGCTTCATCCGCCAGTTGGATCATGGCTATGACACCCGGGTGGGCGGCGGAGGCGCCCATCTCTCTGGAGGAGAGCGGCAGCGTATCGCCATCGCCCGGGCCATGCTGAAAAACGCCCCTGTGGTGATTCTGGACGAGGCCACCGCCTACATTGATCCGGAGAATGAAGCGGTGGTCCAGCGGGCAGTGGCAAAACTGTTGGAGGGTAAGACGGTCATCGTCATTGCCCACCGCCTGTCCACCATCACCGGCGCGGATCAGATCGTGGTGGTGAAGGATGGAAGCATCGAGGCGCAGGGAACACATGAAGAACTGTTGCGCCATTGCCCGTTGTACGCCGATCTGTGGCAGGCTCACATGGGTGTAAAGGAGGGAGAAACGGTATGATCGAGACATTCAGAGGTATCTGGCGGTTTGCCGGTGAGGAACAGCACAACATCCGGCGCTCGGTGATCGCTTGCTTTTTCAACGCGGTGTTCCATATGTTTGAGATTGCCGCCATTTACTACACCATCCTGGCTCTGCTGGATGGAAAAACCGGCTCTGCCACGGCGTGGCAGGCGCTGGGACTGTTGGCAGTCAGTATTCTGGGCAGCGCCGTGACCAAGTATTTCTCTCAGCTCCAGCAGACCCA
>NZ_JACJKP010000302.1 GCF_016901605.1 Gemmiger formicilis | reverse complement strand
TTCTGCACAAGCTGTGCTGTGCCATCGCCTGGATACCGGCACCAGTGGTCTTATATTATTAGCCAAAAATAAAGCAGCGGAACATTTTTTGACGGAAGCAATCAAAGCCCGCAAAATACAGAAGAAATACCTCTGTGTAACGTTTGGCCGCCCGCAGCCGCCCGTGGCATTGATGCATGATTATCTGATAAAAGACGCTCAGCGCGGTGTTGTAAAAATCGTTCCGTCCCCTTGCAGCGGTGCCAAAGAAGTAATCACCGGATATGAAACCCTTGCGGTCAGCGGTCGCCTGGCGTTGCTGGAGGTTGAGTTGGTCACCGGACGCACACACCAAATTCGCGCACATCTGGCCCATATAGGGTGCCCCATCCTGGGTGACTCCAAATACGGGAACAATACAGCTAACCGGGAATTGCATTTCAAGTACCAGGCTCTTTGTGCCTGGGAACTTCGCTTCCCTGCTCAGATTGAACAACCGGAGTTTTCACATCTGGCCGGTCGCGTTTTCCATGCAGAAAAACCGTGGTATTGTCACCAGATCACCGACGGTACCCTGCGCTGATATCTATAAAAAATACCGTCTGCCTAAAAAGGGCAGGCGGCATTTTTTATGGATGGTTCCGTCATTCTATTCGGAATCCAGTAATTCAATCTGGCGCGACAAGCTTTCTCGGGTGTACAAAGTAGAGAGAACCTGCAGCAACTCTTTTTTGCTCAGACGCGGGGGCAATCCCAATTGCTGCAGCAACTTCCGGCGGCGGGTAGCACTGTTGGCCGTTCCGGAAATTCCCCATTCGTACAAATCCGTATAGGATATTTTTTCAGCTTGCGTCTCCTTCTCCGTTCCATCAGGCGCACTCGCCAGGGCATCCTGCAAGCCACGCAGAATCAGCTCATCCGACACACCTTCTACGCCCAGCAACCCTTCTTTTCCTGGCGCTTCTTTACGGGATTCTTTCCCTTGAATTGCCGGTACATAGGCTTGGAGAACATGCTCGGCACCGACCAGTCCGGTAACAAAATGCCGGATCTTGAAACCTGCAGCATCGGAATCTGTCAGAATCATTAGGCCTTGGGTGCGGGCCAACTGCTTGAGCATGGTTTGCAACGAGCGGTCTTTCATGACACGGAACCCATCCGTAGTCAGAACTACACCATCCACCAGGTTGCTCACCCGTGCGGCATCGTATTTTCCTTCAACCAGCAGCACCTGCTGCAGCTTTAACATGAACTCCTCCCGGCCAAAGCCAACTCACATAGCGCCTTTTGCATTAACAAATCTGCATCCAGTTTGCTGCCTTTTAAATCCAAATCAAGTTTTTGCAGAATGCAAAGGCATTGTTCCAACTGATGGCGCTTAAAGCGGGATGCTGTTTTCTCCGTTTTTCCCAAACGGTAACTCCACTTGCCGCCATACCCGAAATCCTTGGCCACGTCTGCAAGGGAACGCCGGCTGCGCCGCCCTTGCAAAACGCGGTACAGATCCAGATAGTTGCCGATCAACGCACCGGTAATCATAATTGGATCATTTTGCAATTCCAATAAGGTTTTCAGGCGCTTTTGTGCCTGTTCAATCCGCCCGGACACAACCAGTTCCACCATTTCAAATGTGTCCGCATCCAGCGTAACTGTTCCCAGCTGCTGGATCATATCCGCGGTAATGGTGC
>NZ_JACJKP010000301.1 GCF_016901605.1 Gemmiger formicilis | reverse complement strand
CGCTGCGTTCTGCACACCCCGGCGGATATCTTCTGCCGTAAGGGACTTGAACTCAAACACTGTACACCGGGAAAGCAGCGCATTGTATACATAAAAATAGGGATTTTCCGTAGTAGAAGCGATGAGGGTAACCGTTCCCTGTTCCACACATTCCAGCAGGCTTTGCTGCTGCCGTTTGTTAAAGTACTGGATCTCGTCCAGGTACAGCAGGATGCCCCCCGCCGCTCCCAGCGTGCCGATATCTGCCAGAACCGATTTGATATCGCTGGTGGATGCGGTGGTTCCGTTAAGCTTGTGCAACTGCATGCCGCTGCCTGCGGCAATAATGCTGGCCACCGTGGTTTTGCCCACACCGGACGGCCCGTAGAAAATCATATTGGGAATATGCCCGCTTTCCACCGTGCGGCGAAACACCTGATTCTGTCCCAGAAGGTGCTGCTGCCCGCAGACTTCATCCAATGTGCGCGGCCGCAGACGCTGTGCCAGAGGTTCCATGGGTTTTCTCTCCTTATTATAAACAGTGCAAAATAGCCGGATACAGCCTGTTTCATTTTTTTACGTTTTTATGTGACCATCCGGCGAACTGGGCGTTTCCTCCTCTTGATTATAAGATATCGCCGTGGTAGAATCAAGAGAAAGAACGTGAAATGGAGCGAACGCTGTGACAAAGAAGGAACTGGCACTGGTCTGCATCGACCGACTGAAAGCCGAATATCCGCTGGCCGAATGCACACTGGACTACGACCACGCCTGGCAGCTGCTGGTGGAAGTGCGCCTGGCCGCACAATGTACCGACGCGCGGGTGAATGTAGTGGTGCAGGAACTGTTTGCACAGTATCCCAGTGTGGAAGCACTGGCCGCCGCCACACCGGAAGAAATTGAAGCCATCGTTAAACCTTGCGGCCTGGGCCGCAGCAAAGCACGGGATATTTCTGCCTGCATGCGGATGCTGCGCGACCAGTACGGTGGCAAAGTGCCGGACGATTTTGACGCGCTGCTGGCTCTGCCCGGCGTAGGGCGCAAAAGTGCCAACCTGATCATGGGCGATGTTTTCGGCAAACCTGCCATTGTGACCGATACCCACTGCATCCGTCTGTGCAACCGCATCGGTCTGGTCGACAACATCAAAGAGCCCGCCAAAGTGGAGCGGGAACTGTGGAAGATCATTCCGCCGGAAGAAGGCAGCGATTTCTGCCACCGGCTGGTCTATCACGGCCGTGCCGTCTGTACGGCACGTACCACGCCTTTCTGCGAAAAATGCTGCCTGGCGGATGTCTGCCGGGCTCGAAAGGATTATCTGCATGAGTAAACCATCAGAAGCCCGTCTGGGCGGTGAACTGCGCAGCCAGCAAACAGCCGATCGGTTGATTGCCGAGCTGCGCAGCGGTCTGTACGCCGGTGCTTTCCAGCTTCCCAGCGAAGTGGAACTGGCCGCTGCCCTGGGCATCAGCCGGACCGTTGTACGCGATGCCCTGAGCATTCTGGAACGGGGCGGTTACCTGGAACGGGTGCGAGGCATCGGCACGCTGGTGAACCGGGATGTGGTCCGGATGAAAAACCGGATGGACCAGAAACTGGAATTTTACAAAATGATCCGGGCTTCCGGCCGTGTGCCCCACAGTGACCACCTGATGGTCACCCGGGAAACCGCGCCGCCGCATCTGGCACAGCGCCTGGAACTGCCGCCGG